>JBBQUQ010000009.1:0-57719 GCA_038212325.1 Bacteroidales bacterium | reverse complement strand
GTAACCAGTTTTTACCTCCATCAGGATTACACATCCATGGTCGGCGCTGTCGGCAATAAGTTCCCTGCGCAGGGCCGATTCTGCGAGGTCCTGCAGGTTCACATCAAGGGTGGTGATGATATCGCTGCCGTTCTGGGGTTCTACCTGGTTCTCCGGATCCACAGGCATCCATGCCTGTCCGCTGATTCGACGCATAAGCCGCTGGCCGTTGACACCCTGCAGGTTCCTGGTAAAAGAGCCTTCCAGTCCGACATAAACCTTATTGGTGCCTTCGCCGCTCTCATACCCGATGATGCGCCGGGCCAGCGATTTGTAGGGCAGTTCGCGCTCAAACTGAGCCAAAACGATCAATCCTCCTTTGAATTTTCCCCTTTTGAAGATCGGGAAATGACGCATTTTATTCAAGTCAGGGTAAGTTACATCACGATGAATCAGCAGGTAACGGTTTTGATTCCTCCGCCCTTCCCACAGAACATCTTTATAGGATGATGGTGGCCGGTCGTTGAATAATTGCGAAAGGCAGATAGCAAGGGAATCAACATTGCTGCTGAACACCTCATCGGTGATGGAATCGGTAACCACGTCCATGCGTACCTCAAAGATGGGAATTGACACGGCGAGCAGGCTGCCGTCATCGGCAAGGATGTTTCCCCGGATCGCCTCCATTTCAAACAGGCGTATCTCCTGTTTTTGTGCCATCTCCAGGAATTCATTCTTTTCGAATTGCTGTATCATCACTACCCTGGCAATAATGAAGAGCCCGAAAATCAGCACTGCCAGGTATACCAGGTAAACACGGATCAGTATGCCTTTCTTGATCTCTTTCATGTCTTACTGTTTCTTTGATTTTAGCGATTCGCCTGAATACAGGATTTTATATGGAGGCATTTTTGCCTCCCTGAGTCCCTGCATCACTGCGCGCTTCGATATTTCCGACTGCCGGCCCTGGAACATCAGGATTGACTTTGCTGTAATGTATTCATACCGTAGCTCTTTCAGCTCAGTTTTTGTCCGTTCGATCGATTTGAACTTTTTCTCAGTATAATAGGTGTTTGCGATGTAAACCATTGCCAGCAGCGCCACGTATAGGATGTAAATAAGGTTGCCTGTCACCCATTCCCGCGACAGGTAATCTCCGCCGAGAAAGTCCTGTAATGCCCTGCGTGTTTTATTCGTCTTTCTGAGTGCCTTTACCGGTTCTTTGGTCTTTGCAGGTGCATCAAACCCCAGGTCCCCTTCCGCCGGGCTGCTGCCCGGCGTTGGAGGACCTTTCAAAACATGAAATTGATCGTTGTATTTCAGATTTTCCTTCACCACTATACTTTTTCGGCCACGCGCAGCCTGGCGCTGCGTGAACGGCTGTTATCTTCAATTTCCTGCGCTGCCGGAACAATTGCTTTTCGGGTGATCACCCGCAATGGGGCCACGACATTTCCGTAAAAATCTTTTTCAACAGTTCCTTCAAAATTTCCGGATCGGAAATAATTTTTCACAAGTTTATCCTCCAGCGAATGGTAGGCGATCACAACCAGCCTTCCGCCCGGTGTTAAAGCCTGGGTGGCCTGTTTTAGAAACTCACGCAGGGCATCCAATTCCTGGTTTACTTCAATGCGCAATGCCTGGAATATTTGGGCCTGGTATTTGAATTCTTTGCCTCGTTCGGCGCAGGTATTTGCAATTGCTTTTAGCGCGCCGGTTGTTTCAACAGGACTGGCCTTCCTGGCCTCTGCAATCCGCGATGCCAGCTTTCTTGCATTCCTGATCTCACCATAGGCAAAAAACAGGTCACTCAGGTGCTCTTCGCTGTAATGGTTGATGATATCCCTGGCTGTTTGCTTTTTCTTCTGATCCATCCGCATATCGAGGATGCCGTCAAACCTGGTTGAAAATCCACGGTCGGGCTGATCGATCTGGTGCGACGAGATGCCCAGGTCGGCCAGAATCCCGTCTGCAGGTGATGCATGGTGAAGCTTTAAGAAATTGCGCAGAAAACGGAAGTTGCTGTTGACCATGGTAAGCCTTGGATCGCTGATCCGGTTCAGAATTGCCTCCTCGTCCTGGTCAAAGGCAATGAGCCTGCCTTCCTGCATTTTTTCAAGGATGGCCCTTGAATGCCCCCCTCCGCCGTAAGTAACATCAACATAGATACCGCCGGGCCTGATACTCAGCGCTGCAATGCTTTCATCAAGAAGAACGCTCTTATGATAACTCATCGGCTGCACTGCTTTTATTCGGGTTTCCCATTACTTTTTCGGCCAGTTGTGCGAAATCTTCCGGTTCACCGGATACCAGTTCCAAGTAGGTTTTTTTATTCCAGACCTCAATCCTGTCGGAATAGGCAAATAAAATTATCTCCCTGTCGATCGATGCGTAGTCGAGCAGCTGTTTTGGCAGGAGCAACCTGCTTTGACTGTCAAGTAAAAGCGGGGTGGCCCCGTTGTTGAATGCGCGTACAAATTGCCGGTGATCTTTAATAAACAGGTTCAGATTGTTCATTTTAGCTGTTGTCTCATCCCATACATCCTGCGGATAGAGAACCAGGCAGCCTTCAAACCCGCGGTTGATGACAAACTTATCATGGGCCTCCGGACTGATCTGTTTTTTCAGCGCAGCAGGAAGGATGATGCGGCTTTTATCATCAAGCCTGCATTCAAATTCACCGATTAGGTTTGTTGCCGACATCTGCATTATTTTTTCGAGTGTAAATATATAACAAAAAACTCCACTTTACTCCACTTTACTCCACTGTTAATAACTTTTTTTACTAAATGGCTTCTCGAGAGGAATTTGGATGTTGATCGGTGATTAGGGAACCGTGGGTCGTGAGCCGGGGGTCCTGGATCGAAAAAATTGCGAATACCGAAGGATCAGGGATGAAGGATGACAACTTTGGCTGTAG
The DNA here is from genome assembly GCA_038212325.1 of Bacteroidales bacterium. Classification (GTDB taxonomy): domain Bacteria; phylum Bacteroidota; class Bacteroidia; order Bacteroidales; family FEN-979; genus CAIVAT01. Next base: position 54,820 of record JBBQUQ010000009.1, on the reverse strand, counting down.
CCGTTCCGATACGGATAAAATATGTTCCGGGGGGGGTGTTTGCAACAGAAATCGTGGTGACGCCGTTGTATGGCAACTCAAGAATTGTTGAACCAAGCAGGTTGGTTATGGTAAGCTTTGATTCAGAATTCAGCATCCTGGCTACCTGGGAACCGATGGTAACTTCCTGGTTGGCCGGATTGGGAAATATCATCAATGAAGGTCGTAATATGATACCGGTATCAAAGGTGCCCGGTATGATCGCTGCCGGTAACCGTTTCGTGATATAATTTAGTCCCCCGGAGAAATTTCCGGTGATCAGGTCATAAGCTTCGTGGTCGGTCAAATGGCCAATGGCAGGAGAAGTCTGCCAGCCAAACAGGGTGTCACCCGGCTCCGACGACAGCCAGTCGTATAATCCAGCAGTGGATGTAAACTTCCCGTCAAGGTTGTTGTCGATGTCCTCGAAATAATGGATGCGCCCTTCCTCCGAACCGGCTAGAAGAAATGTATTCCCATCGGGCATCCTTGAAAAACAAGGGGTGCTGAACCCATCGTACGAGAGATTGAAATTTGTTACATTCACACCGCCGAGACTGTCTGTTATCAATGTAAACAATGGGTTTTCAACTGTTCCGTTATTTTCATAATAGCTGAGCTTCCCGTTTTGTTGTCCGACAACAAGTTCCGGCATGTTATCTTTATCAAGGTCAAATAATTGCGGGGCACTGTAGCCCCCGACCTTGATTTGCTGCCAGTTCATAACAGCAGCCTTGAATTCAGGGATGCCGGAAAGCTTTCCGTTGTTTATAAATAACATCAATGTTCCGTCACTGTTGCCGACCACCATATCGGTATGTCCATCGCCGTTCAGGTCACCTAATGCGGGGTAGGCGCCCAGCAAGCCCATCGAGGCAATCCCAGCAAGGTTATCGGTTTGATAAACGAATAAAGGGGCAGAAACGGTTCCTGAATTCTTAAAATAGGCAATTTGTGATCTGTAAACGGAGTGGAGCTTGGCCTGAAAATAATATGAAGAGTCGTAGACGCCGTAATTTCCAACAAAAAGATCTTGAAGGCCATCCGCGTCAAAATCGTAAAGTACCGGATGCGAGGCTGATCCGAAGTCCATCATTTCATTGCGAAACAGCTGTTCAGGCTGTTTTTCGAACAAGGGCAACGCATTTGTCCCGGTATTTTTGTAGAACCAGACACAGTTATAATTGTCCGATGTATGCAACGAAGGGTCAAAAGGCGAGATCAGCATGTCGTTGAACCCATCATTGTTGATATCTAAATACGACACCACAGGGAATGAAAACAGGTGAACGGGCGATGATGCTGACGGAAATGCCGTATCCTGGGCCACCATGAATGCTGAATCGTGCGTTCCCCCATTATAAAGGGCGACCAGGCCGGGGTAATCGACATCCCCGAGAATCAAGTCCTTGAGCCCGTCGTTGTTCAGGTCGATGGCAAGCAAGGTAGATCCCCTGTGCCGTGAATCCGCTACTCCAGATAATGTCTTATCCCACTTGCAAGCTACATTCAATAAAATCCGGTTTCCTCCTTCGCTCTCTTTGAATTTTCCCCAACAGGGATCGGCAAGTTTGAAGTCAAGGCTGTCGCAATGGCCGTATTTTTCCATCGACTGGTTTTTGTGGTATTCCACATACGACCCAAATCCAAAGAAAGTAAGCAGGTCGAGGTCTCCGTCATTGTCGATGTCGGCCAGGGCCGGGTAGTCAACACTCGTTACCAGGATGCCCACTTTGCCTGAATAGTAATAAGATTCCAGCAAGTCAGTTATCAGCTTGAATTTCAGTACGGTATCAGATATGTTTTCAAAAACGCGGACCCCTCCTTTGCTGTAAGTGAAAAGATCCATTTTTCCATCGCAGTTGTAATCAGCGGTTATTACCCAGTCGTGCAGTGTTGGTAGTTGCAATGCATATTGAGAAGAAACGATATAATCGATTTTATTCGGGGTGCCATGGTTAATAAAGGTTAACTTTCGGTTTCCGTGCCGGTCGAATATCAGAAGATCTTTGATCCCGTCGATGTTGAGGTCGATGGCACAAAACTGGCAGGAATTAAGTCCTCCGCCCCAGGAATTTGTCAGTGGGATACCGGAACCGGGTTGCAGGGGTTGTGCTTCCAATTCATGGCTTATGCTTAAAAAACCCAGGAAAATCGCGAGCAGTGCGGGATAAAAAAATGCACAGGCGGTTGATTCTTGATTTTTCATTGTTTTACAAAAGTATTCAAACTTTATCTACCTTTGATTCAATCTTTGCAGTAATCTGACACCCGGATGCTGACCCCGGCGCCGCATCTGAAATTTAAATTCAATAATGTCCCGCATCCTCATCATCGACGACGAAAAAAGCATCCGCAACACCTTGCGTGAGATACTGGAATACGAAAAATATTCGGTGGATGATGCCGCCGATGGCGAAGCAGGTTTGCACATGGTCAAGGATCGAAAATACGATGCCGTCATGTGCGATATCAAGATGCCAAAGATGGATGGCATTGAGTTGCTTGAAAAAATCCTTGAGCATACAGATACACCTGTCATTATGATTTCCGGACACGGAACCATTGATACCGCGGTGGAAGCCATTAAAAAGGGGGCATATGACTACATCCCGAAGCCGATCGACCTGAATCGGTTGCTCGTTACCCTAAGGAATGCCCTTGACCGTACGCGCCTGGTTGATGAAACCCGGTTGCTTAAACGAAGGATCGGAGCCAGTTACCAGATGATCGGGCAGAGCGAGGCGATGGCCCAGGTGCAGGCAATGATTGCCAAAGTGGCTCCAACCGAAGCGCGTGTGCTGGTTACCGGCGAAAACGGAACCGGCAAAGAGTTGGTCGCCCGTCACCTGCATGCATTGAGCAACAGGTCGGCCGGCCCTTTTATCGAGGTAAATTGCGCTGCCATTCCTTCCGAGCTGATCGAAAGCAACCTCTTTGGCCATGAGAAGGGTTCATTTACTTCAGCGATCCGCCAGCACAAGGGCGATTTTGAGCAAGCCAATGGCGGAACGCTGTTCCTGGATGAAATTGGCGACATGAGCCTCTCTGCCCAGTCGAAAGTGTTGAGGGCCCTGCAGGAGAACAAGATCACACGGGTAGGAGGGGAGAAAGAGATCCCGGTTGATGTGCGCGTGATCGCAGCCACCAACAAGAATATCCGGGAGGAAATTAAACATAAAACATTCCGTGAGGATCTCTATCACAGGTTGAGCGTGATCGTTATAGAGGTTCCACCCCTTCGTGCACGCCTTGACGATATTCCACTGCTTGCTGCACATTTTCTTTCCGATTTCAGCACAAGTATGGGAAAACAGCCGGTTGAAATTTCCCATGAGGCCATGGATGCATTAAAAGTCATCCGCTGGTCCGGCAACATTCGCGAACTGAAAAACGTGGTGGAACGGATGGCCATTCTGTGCGACGGAGTGATCGTAGCAGATGATGTTAAACGATTTGCATTTCAAACATGAACAGACTACTTTTATATCCGAATACCCTGGTTTATGACAAATCAAACTGCGACCGTCGAAGCGCTTATTGAGGAGAATGCCATCCTGAAAAGGAAGGTGGAGAAACTTACCAGAGAACTCAGCATGCAGTTGGAGGATAACGTTGATTACGTGCTTGCCATGAGCGAAAATTTAAAAAGGGCTCAGGAAGCTACTGAAATAAACAGGTTGCTGCTCAGCGTCGGGAAGGTGTTGGAGGATCGATACCGGGTGATGGCTGAAAACATCGATGAGATAGTGTCCATCCTTGATATCAGGGGCAGGTATATCTTTGTGAATCAAAATGCTGCTGCTCTTCATGGGTATGAGATCGGGGATATGATCGGAAAATCGATATTCGGCGTGATGAACAAGGAAACGGGTGAGGTATACCGGCATGATATTTTCAACCCTGTAATCCGGGAAAACCGTCGGGTTATTTCAAGCATTGTCTTCAATAAGGGTGACCGCGTCATGCAGCTTGAAACCCATTGTCAGCCAATCCTGGATGAAAAGGGTCAGGTTATTGGCGTTTTGAATATTACGCGTGACCGGACAGCAGAGAAAAAGCAGGCAGATTATATTGAAATCGAGCATAGTATTAATTTAGTGACATCGTTGTCGGATGGTCTTGAGCAAACAGTTCAGGACATTTTCTTCAAGTTCTGCCAGGCCGATTGCCTTTACGCCGGGGGGCTTTACCTTTTTGATGAAGAAAAACAGAGCCTTGACCTGCTTTGCTGTTATAATTTACCGGATACTTTTGTCAACAGCATCCGTTCCCTTGGGGTAAACTCGCCGCAATATGAAATTGTTTCCAGGGGAGTTCCACAGTATGAGATTTTTCCAGAACTAATTGCAGTAAAGGAGCTGGACATAGAAGAAACCGGGAAGAAAATAGTATCTGTTATCCCGTTGGTACATGAAAATCAAATTGTTGGCAGTCTTAATTTTATTCTCAATAACCCTGAACAGATTACCACAGGCGACAAATTATTCCTTGAAACTATTGCCTGGCGCATTGCCAGGATCATCGGTTTGCATGACGCCCAGCTTAAGCTGAACAAAACCGTTGCTGCACTGAATGAGACCATCAGCGATTTGAAAGTTAAACAGCAGATACTGATTCAGAAATCAAAGATGGAATCACTCGGCGAACTGTCGGCCGGGATGGCTCATGAAATCAACCAGCCGCTTATGATCATCTCCCTAGCGATTGAGAATATCAGCCAAAAAATGGCCCGTGGAAAAAAGAATCTTTCAATCACCTACCTGCAGCGAAAGTTCGACTCCGTTCTGATGAATGTCAACAGGATAAAACAAATTATCGACAACATGAGGATTTTCGCACGTGACCAGTCAAACATCACCTTTAAAAAAATCAACATCGGGGAGCTATTTACGAAGACTATGGAGATGGTTGGTGTGCAATACAGGGCCGAAGGCATAAAGATCATCACCGACAATGTGGATGTGAAGGCCCATGTGATCGGGAATATATTTAAGCTGGAGCAGGTGCTCCTCAACCTGTTGTCGAATTCCAGGTATGCACTGCGCGAGAAATCCATCAGGCCCGACATGCAGGGATTTCTGAAGCAGATTGAAATGAAAGCCGTACGCGCGGGTAACCATCTTATATTGGAAATATCAGATAATGGCATTGGTATTCCGGAGGACCATATCGAAAAGTTATTTACCCCCTTCTTTACGACGAAAAGGGAAGGTGCCGGCACCGGGCTTGGGTTGTCTATCGCGTATGGTATCCTGAAAGAGATGAACGGAGAAATTACTGTTACCAGCAAAGTAAATGAATTTACGAAAATCCGTATTGTTTTACAGGCAGTTTAACCGTTCAGGATACATTACTTATGTAATTGTTTGGTAAACATGAAAATAAGTCTTTACTTTGCGAATGAAAAGGTTTAAATGACGACTGTTCCCCATGGAAAAACTTCAGGTAATTATTCTGGATGATGAACCGGGAATCCGGAATGAAATCGAAGAATATCTGACGGAGATGGATTTTGAAGTATTCCAGGCAGGTTCTCCATCTGAAGCATTCAGGCTGTTTGATGAGAAATCGATTGACGTTGCCATAGTTGACTTCAGGCTACCCGAAATGGACGGCATAGAAGTACTGCAGCACATTCGAAAGAATAGTCCGAAAACCGAGGTGATCATGATGACGGCCCATGGCGAAATGGACATCGTGATCAGGTGCATGAGGCTTGGTGCCATCGATTTTTTCAACAAGCCTTTTCGCTTGAAGGACCTCGACCGTGCCATCCAAAAAACAAAAGCCTACCTGCAATTTCAGCACAGACTTCAAAATTCTACGACAAACATCTCCCGGGTTTCTGATGATTTGGCCCCACTGATCGGCCAACGGATAATCGGGGAAAGCCGGCAAATGCAGGAGGTCGTCAGGTTCATGTGCAACGTCGCAACCTCCGGCAATACAACTGTTTTGATCACAGGGGAGAGTGGAACAGGCAAAGAACTGGTCGCTAAAGGCATTCATTATCTCAGCAATCGGAAAAAGCACCCCTTCCATTCAATCAACTGCGCCTCAATTCCCGAAGAACTTTTTGAAAGTGAATTTTTTGGTCATACAAAAGGAGCCTTTACAGGCGCTGTCGTTGAAAAGCCAGGCTGGTTCGAAGTTTCAAACAAGGGAACTTTGTTCATGGATGAGATCGGAGACCTGAAATTGAGCACACAGCCTAAATTTCTGAGAGTGCTCGACGACATGACCATCACAAAACTCGGCACGACGAAACCGGTTAAAATCGATGTAAGGGTAATTGCAGCGACCAACCACAGTCTCGACAAACTTGTCGAAGAAAACCATTTCCGCCCCGACCTTTATTATCGGCTAAATTCCTTCATTATTCATCTACCGCCGCTCAGGGAGCGGAAAGAGGACATTGTTCCCCTGTTTCATCACTTTCTTCGCATGTATACGCAGGCCATCGACAAGCCGGTTGAGGCGGTAGATCCGAGGGTTTTTGAATGGCTCACTGAATATCATTTTCCCGGCAATATCCGCGAATTAAAACACATGGTCGAGCGAGGGATCATACTCTGCAGCGGGACCACGCTCGATCTGAGCCATTTCATCAATGCGGGTAAGAAATTCAGTAAATTTCACCTGTCCAAAACATCCGAAGAGATAACCAGTTTGCATGAACTGGAAAAGCAAACCATTATTCACTCTCTTAAAAAGGCTAAATTCGTCAAATCACATGCTGCCCTTCTGCTAAACATTTCCCGCCAGGCCCTTGACCGGAAAATACAGAAATTCAATATCCGGGTGGTTTGGAAGTAGACATTTACACACCCCCTTTCATTTCTTCGTATCTTTGCCTGTAAAACTGGTGAAAACGCTCGACCCTGAATTGTTCGAAATATTGCTGATCGACAGGCTCAATCATCACCAGTTTCAACCACTTTTTTACCAGGTTGCCACTTCACAACTGGAACCGACAAGTATCACCTTCCCGTTGCGGAAACTCTTCCGCCCTTGCGACGTCCTGGTCATTGCAACAGGGTGCAAAACCAATTTTTTCGGGAACAGCAACCTGGAGAAATCCGGCGTGGAACTTGCCGGTTCATTCGCAGAGATCAGGCGCAAAATTCTCCCAAAAGATTTTTCTGCAGCCGATATCAGCAGAATCCGGATTATTCTGCTTGAAGGCAGCACCGACACCCTGGGCAGTATGAGCGAACTGGCGAAAAACACTTCGATGTCGTATCTTCGGTCGATGGGGGTGGAGGTGATGACTGATGTTTTTTTGCCCGAAATCTGAAAGCCCAACTTTTAGGTCAACCCCTGAAGCAATATGAATACACCAACCTGGGATCAATGGCTACGATCGGCCGCAATAAGGCGGTGGTCGACCTGCCCTTTTTTTCATTTAAGGGACGCCTGGCCTGGTTCGTCTGGATGTTCCTGCATCTCATGCTGATCCTGAGCGTTCGCAACAAACTCATCATCTTTATCAACTGGGCTTGGAACTATTTTACCGGGGATACATCCCTCAGATTGATCCTTAAAGACAGGAAATAGGTCCACCCCTGTCGGATAAAAAATGCACCAAAATAAGTTTTATTATCCTGGTATTGTGTGAATTGTCATTTTTCATCGTGACAATTACTGGGGTTTTCCGTAATGAATATTTATGGCTAATCACCATTGCGAGGTGGTTGATAATTAGCTAAATATGCAGTCCGTGCGCAGCCTTGTGCCACAGGCCTTTTGCTGTGCAAATGAATGTTCGGAAAATTAAATGTAAATGAGTCATTCCCCCTTATACATCGAAGCACTGATTCGCGAAGGTGCAAGCCTTAAAAAGAAAATCAGCATTATTGCACAGGATTTGGAGTATAAGGAGCATTGCAGCATGGAAAGTGGTGATCATCAGCCGTATACGCATAAACCAGTTGCCAGTAATGCAGACCATCTCATCAGATTTATCACACCGGTGGCCGGAGTGTTGGAAAATGTCATCTCTGACATATTTTCTCTGATCTGCAGGTTCGATGGCATCGACCATGGTGGCATTTATTTTTTTAATCGAATTGAAAAGCGCCTCGACCTGGTTTGTCATTATAATCTTCCGGATGAATTTGTTTCAAGGTCCATCCAGTTTGCCCGGGATTCTTGGCAAGTAAACACCGTTTTGGAAGGCACCTCGGGTTTTATCGATGTTCGGCATATTCCTAAGCATATAAAAATTGGATATGAAAAATTTGGCATCAGCGCTATTGCAATTATTCCACTGGTTCACCACGGCCAGTTGGTCGGATGCATGAAACTTGCTTCCTCGAAACAGCAACGTATCAGCGGGCTCGAAAAACTGGTTATTGATGAACTTGCTTTGCGCATTTCACGGGCCATAGCATTGCATGTGGCCCAGGTAAGACTCAGGGATGCTGACAATGAGCTGGCAGCGATCATGGTGAACCTTCAATCGGGATTGCGGCCTGAGATGAGACCTTGGGAGCCTGGTTCGCTAAATGATTTCTATTTCGGCATGATGGATGAAGTGAATAAACTGTTTGTGTCGATCTCTTCCGCCACCGAAAGGATCAAGCAGAATCTGACGGACGAACTGGCAAAACGAGAACTTCCTTATCAGCAAAAAAAAGTTGATAAGTTGCTGCAGGATATTGAATTTATTTTAAACGTTATCCTGCGACTAAGGGTTTTTTGCAAGAGTCAGCCCGCAGTTGTTCTGCAGGGGATGCGGGGGCACAAACATCGCACAGATGGTAAATTGCAGGATGCCATGGCCGATTTTTATGAGGCAGTCAAAGTGCTGATCAGCGATGCCCATAAGCCGAAACATTCAAATAACAAATTTACGGCCGAAAATTTCCGGCCGCTGAACATGCCAGTAAGACTGGGGAATATACATTTCAGAATCAACAGGCTTACGACCAATTAGACGATTGAAACGGCGTCCATGCTTCCTTCCATGATTGTCTTTTGTGAAAGATCATCTAAAAGTTACATTCCTTATGATCTGCGACCATCTTGTCAATGCTGCTGCGCAGATCTTTGAGTTTAAGCGGCATTCTGACGGTTTTATACTGGCATTGGCTGAACAGCGAGATTATTTCGTCAAACTCCTCGCTGGCAATCAACAACACTTCAAGGTCTTTGTAATTGTCATTGATATACTTTAATACTGCAGCATCACGCATATGGTTAATAATAAGCACAATCATGTCGATGGGGTGGTCGTTCAGAATTCTGATGGTGGATTCGGTGTTGCCGGAGAAGTAACAATTATCTTTATTCGTGTGAATAAAATCATCGATTTCTGACTGTAATTCCGGATCGTGATGTGTAAAAAGCAGGTTCATGATTAAATATTATGAATACTTTGAATCAGATTGCCAGGAAGTACGGCAAAAGACAAAAACGTGACACGTGACGCGTAACATCTGACACGTGACACGCCCCAAGTCCCACGCTATTTGTCAAATGTCACGCTTTTCGTCACGTGTCATGTTTTTTCTTATGTGCCGCGAAAGGCCCCCGATACCGTTGCCGGGCCGGAGTTGATTTTGCACGCCATTATTTTTCTGTTATTCATTGATTATATGCATTATATGCTTGCAATTCCTGGCTTTTAATACGGGTATTCAGTAGTTGTTTTTTACGGTTAACCTGTATTGTGTTTGCTTTGTTTCCTGTTTATTTTTACACTGGGGAATTTTCAACTAGATTCAGAACTGCGTTGATGGTTTAACGGTGAAAGATTGCTGATATTATAGATTAAAGTCTGTATTGAATTGCTTTTTAGTCATCCGAATAATGACATGGATAAGTCAAACATAGCAAATGCTGTGCCGTGTTGGTTATTTGTTTAATTCACATATAGTTAACGAATAGTAAGACATTGTGTCTTACAATAGAAGCGTCCGATTATGGACACATCCGTTGTTAACAATCTGACAAATAAACATTTAACGTATTTGCCCGAAATCGGACACTGTTCTGAAACCGGACATAATCGCCTATTTCATCATTTCACCATTTCACCATTTCACCATTTCACCATTAGTCAACATCGCGGCTGATCCCGCTCATGCACCACATATTCTGGCAGAAATAGCGAAACATTATAAAACCACATGAATAAAGTTGCACTTACACTTTTTATATTGTATATTAGTAAAATTATTCCTAACAATGATATATGCTGTTTTTTCATTACATGAGCCCCAAAGCAAGTAAACCGGAAAAATTTCTCAAGTATGAAAACGGTCATAGTATTAATCATGCTGTTTCTGGGTCAGGGACTGGTATGTATTGCCCAGGTGGGTATCAGCAACGACAACAGCGCTGCGGATCCTTCGGCAGGACTGGATATTAAATTCAACAACAAGGGGATTCTTCCGCCCCGTTTGACAACCTTGCAGCGCAATGGGATAGGTTCGCCTGCAACCGGGTTGCTGATTTATAACATTGATTGCAATGACATACAGTATTATAACAGCACAGGCTGGATTCCAATGAGCAATTCCGGGGCCATTCCCGCACCGGGTTTAATCAACGGCAACCTGAATCCGTGTAAGAACTCAACGGGCAATTACTATACCATTGGGGCGGTTGCAAATGCAACCGGATACCATTGGACAGTGCCTCCTGGCGCCGTTATCACGGCAGGTCAAGGCACGACGGCTATAACAGCTTCAATCGGCTCCACCGGCGGCGTGATTTGTGCTGCTGCTTACAATGACTGCTACAGGAGCACCACATCATTCGTATATTTGGTACCCGGGGAGGGGCTGCCTGTAGGTGTTTCAATCACAGCGGCTCCTCATCCTGATTGCAGCAACACCTCTTATACCTTCATTGCCAATCCCTTAAATGGCGGTCCAAACCCTGTGTATCAATGGGTAAATTCGTACGGGTCATGGCAGTCGACCATGAGGGATCCGGTGATCTATCCAGGGGAATGCGGTTATGGGACCGATATTTTTTACCTCACTAACATCTTTGCCCCTCCTTCGGATGGATTGAACAAAGGTGTTCACTTCATCGATGTTGAGCCTTGCTTTCAGATTGGTCAAAGTTATGGAGGAGGTGTTATATTTTACTTAGACAACACAAGCCACCACGGATTGGTTGCAGCCACTGCCGACCAGAGCACAGGGGCACCATGGGGATGTACAGGCGTTGTAATTGGCGGCACCGCGGAGTACAGCCTGCTCCATGTGCGTGCTGTGCGGGCCTTTTAAATTAACGTGAAGCAGGATTTGCTTAGGCGTTAATTTCCCTGAATCAGGTCACTTTTCGCCGGGGGATTTTCCTTTCCCGATTCCCGGTTTTTTCCTATTTTTGCAATTCAAAACCAACTTTATGAATGAGAACATGGAAACCGTACGTTGCCTGATTATCGGATCAGGCCCGGCAGGTTATACTGCTGCCATCTATGCTGCAAGAGCTGACCTTAAACCTGTAATCTACCAGGGGATGCAGCCGGGCGGACAACTTACCATTACCACTGAGGTGGAGAATTTTCCGGGTTACCCTAAAGGGATCACCGGGCCGGAAATGATGGAGGAATTCAAGCAGCAGGCCGAACGCTTCGGCACCGATGTCCGTTTTGGCGTTGTGACTGAGGCTGACTTAACAAAGCGTCCGTTTATTGTTAAAGCCGATGATGGAAAAACCATTTCGGCCGAAACCGTGATCATCGCCACCGGCGCATCGGCAAAATGGCTGGGCATGGAATCGGAAAAAAAATTCATGGGAAGCGGTGTTTCAGGTTGTGCAACCTGCGACGGTTTTTTTTACCGCGGACAGGAGGTGGCCATTGTAGGGGGAGGCGATACAGCTGCCGAAGAGGCAACCTACCTTGCAAAACTTTGCAAAAAGGTTCACATGATCCATCGCAGGGGTGAGCTGCGCGCTTCAAAAGCCATGCAGCATAAGGTACTTAACACTTCCAACATTGAAATGGTCTGGGACAGCGTTCCTGAAGAGGTGTTGGGCGACCAGAGCGGGGTAACCGGAGTTCGGGTGCGTAATTTGAAGAGCGGGGAATCACGGGATATCAGCGTCATGGGTTTTTTTGTGGCCATCGGGCATAAACCAAACACAGAGTTGTTCCAGGGCCAGCTTGAATTGGACGACATGAGCTATATCGTCACAAAACCAGGTACCACCCAGACCAGCATTGAAGGCGTATTCGCCTCAGGCGATGTACAGGATCACCACTACCGCCAGGCGGTCACTGCAGCCGGAACCGGGTGCATGGCGGCAATTGAGGCGGAGAGGTACCTTGGTTCGTAAAAATAAATAGAGAAACAAACATGATAACGTTTTTCAGGAATCCTACACACTATTATGCTGTTGAAAGTCGCGAGAAACCTGGCGACATGGAGACAAAGAAACTTAACTGGCTGTTCGGCGGTGCGGAGTGCATCGCCGAACCTGTTTTACAGGGTACATTCATCGGTCCACGGCGTGAGATGGTCACCCCATGGAGCACCAATGCGGTGGAAATTACCCAGAACATGGACATCAAGAACATAGTCCGGATTGAAGAATTTGCGCATTTCGGGTCAGAAAATACATATGACCCTATGCTTGAACATATTTACCGGGGCCTCGACCAGGAAATTTTCCATATTCTGCACGACCCTGAACCCGTTAGGTTGATCAGCGACCTTGCCGTTTACAACAAGCAGGAGGGTCTGGCTCTGAGTGGCGAGGAGATTGCCTATCTCATCGGGCTCAGCCACAAACTTGGCCGGAAATTAACCGACAGCGAGGTGTTTGGATTTTCCCAGGTAAATTCGGAGCATTGCCGTCATAAAATATTCAACGGTACTTTTATCATCGATGGAAAAGAGATGACCGATTCCCTCTTTGACATGATCAGGAAAACAGCCAGGGAAAATCCAAATTTTCTGGTTTCAGCCTACAAGGATAACGTTGCCTTTGTGTCCGGGCCTGATATCGAGCAGTTTGCGCCCATGATGCAGAATGTCGCCGATTACTTTACCATCAAGGATATTCAGTCGGTCATCTCATTAAAAGCAGAGACCCATAATTTCCCGACAACGGTAGAACCATTTAACGGGGCAGCAACAGGCTCTGGCGGTGAGATCCGCGACCGCATGGCCGGAGGCAAGGGTAGTATTCCGATGGCGGGGACAGCCGTTTACATGACCTCCTATCCGAGGCTGGATAACGGGCGTTCCTGGGAAACAAGCCTGAAGGGCCGTCAATGGCTTTACAGATCCCCGGAGGATATCCTGATCAAGGCTTCAAACGGCGCAAGTGATTTTGGCAACAAATTCGGGCAGCCGCTCATCTGCGGATCTGTGCTGACTTTTGAACATATGATTGATGAGCGCACTTTTGGCTATGACAAGGTAATCATGCAGGCCGGTGGTATAGGCTTTGCAAAGAAGGATGACAGCCTCAAAGAGGATCCTGAGGCAAACCAGGCCATCGTCGTATTGGGGGGCGACAACTACCGCATAGGAATGGGCGGCGGAGCTGTGTCGTCCGTGGCCACCGGTGAATATGGCAACACCATTGAGCTCAATGCAGTTCAGCGTTCTAACCCCGAGATGCAGAAGCGGGTGTTTAATGCTATCCGCGCCATGACAGAAATGGATGTGAACCCGATCGTTTCCATCCATGACCATGGAGCCGGCGGGCACCTCAATTCATTGTCGGAGCTCGTTGAAGCCACCGGGGGAGTGATCCGCATGGATCAATTGCCTGTTGGCGACCCCACGCTGTCGGCCAGGGAGATCGCCAGCAATGAATCGCAGGAGAGGATGGGGCTGATCCTCCATGAAAATGATGTAGCACTGATGAACGAGATCGCAGAGCGGGAGCGCGCCCCCTTTTACGTGGTTGGTAAAACCACCGGAGATGACCGGCTTGTTTTTGAAGATACCCATGAAGGCCTTCGCCCCATCGACCTTAACCTGGCTGACTTTTTTGGTAAACCGCCCAAAACCGTCATGGTTGATTCGTCGCGTGTCGCGCGTCACTTGCCAGTCATCTACGATAAGACCCAACTACAGAAATATCTTGCGGAGGTTTTACAACTTGAGGCAGTTGCCTGCAAAGACTGGCTGACAAACAAAGTGGACCGTGCGGTTAGCGGAAAAATTGCCAAACAGCAAACATGCGGACCGATTCAGCTCCCGCTTAACAACATGGGAGTTGTAGCACTCGATTACCAGGGGAAAAAAGGCATCGCCACTTCACTTGGGCACGCACCGGTTGCCGCGATCATCGATCCGTCGGCGGGGTCGCGGCTTGCCATTGCCAAATCACTTACCAACCTGGTATTTGCTCCGCTCACCCATGGTCTTAAAGGAGTTTCACTCAGTGCCAACTGGATGTGGCCATGCAAAAATTCAGGGGAAGATGCACGCCTGTATTCCGCTGTGCTTGCGGTTAGCGATTTTGCAATTGCCCTGGGCATCAATGTCCCCACCGGCAAGGATTCCCTCTCTATGACCCAGAAATATCCGGACGGGAAGGTTGTTTATTCCCCTGGAACGGTTATCATCACTGCGGTAGGGGAGGTTTCGGATGTTAAGAAGGCGGTGAGCCCAAACCTGGCTCCGGGTGCTGATTCACTCCTGCTATATATTCCTTTTTCCGATTGCGGCTTTGAATTGGGTGGCAGCAGCTTCGCCCAGGTTTTGAACCAGTTGGGAGACAAAGTACCCGACATTGCCGATGCCGGTTATTTTGCCCGGGTTTTTGCGGCTGTTCAGCAACTTATCGCTGACGGCGCGATTCTTGCCGGCCATGATGTTGCAGCAGGAGGCCTGATCACCACCCTCCTGGAAATGACCTTTTCGGTTGAGAATACCGGATTGGAAATTGATCTGGATGCATTATGCCCCGTCGGGGCAGCGGATGACCCGGTAAGGGTTCTTTTCAGTGAAAAACCCGGCGTAGTCCTTCAAGTCCGGAATTCAGCATTCGAAATGCAACATCCGGCATTGAAAAGCATCAGCGCCATCCCAATAGGGACCTTAACCAGGGAACGATCAGTGAAGATAAATATTCAGGGTGAAATACATCATTTTGCCATAGACGAACTCCGCGATACCTGGTTTAAAACCTCATACCTCCTCGATCGCAAGCAATCTGGTGAAGCTCTTGCCTTGGAACGGTTCAGGAACTACGGGAAGCAGCCGCTTGATTTCAGGTTCCAGGCAGGTTTTTCAGGAACTTTTGCGCAATTTGGGGCAGACCCGAAAAGGAGAAAACCCTCGGGCGTCAAGGCTGCCATTATCCGCGAAAAGGGGGTGAACCGCGACCGCGACATGGCCTGGGCGCTCTACCTTGCGGGATTTGATGTGAAGGATATCCATATGACTGACCTGATCGCGGGCCGCGAGAACCTCGAAGATATAAACCTGATCGCCTTTGTGGGTGGATTTTCCAATTCTGATGTGCTTGGATCAGCGAAAGGCTGGGCAGGGGCATTTCTTTTTAACGATCGCGCAAAGCAGACTCTTGACAACTATTTCAAGCGGGATGACACCCTGAGCCTTGGTGTCTGCAATGGCTGCCAGTTAATGGTAGGGCTTGGACTGATCTATCCGGGCCATGAAAAACAACCATGGATGTCATGGAATGATTCGCACAAGTATGAATGCACATTCACAGGCCTTCATGTTGTTGAAAACCATTCGGTGATGCTGAAAAGCCTGGCCGGCTCGAAACTTGGGATTTGGGTGGCACACGGCGAAGGCAAGTTCAATTTTCCCGGTACTGAAAACCAGTATCACATCCCTGCGAAATTCAGGTATCATGAGTACCCCGGCAACCCCAACGGATCGCAGTTCGATGCCGCCTGCATCGCGTCGGATGATGGGCGTCACCTCGCCATCATGCCGCATCTTGAAGACTCTGTACTTCCCTGGCAATGGCCATTCTACCCTGAAAACCGCCTAAACGATGAAATAACCCCGTGGATTGAAGCGTTTACCAATGCAAGGGAATGGATCAGGGAGAAATTAAAAAATTCATAATCATCTATTTATTCGTATTGATCTCATGAACAAAATAATATTCATTACCGGTGCCACAGCCGGATTCGGGAAGGCTATTGCACGCAAATTTGCTGAAAACGGGCATGATCTGGTTATCACCGGACGACGAAAAGTAATGTTGGAAGAGCTGGCGAAAGAGTTGATAACCGGTTTTAATATTGAGGTGCTGCCACTTTGTTTCGATGTCAGAAGAATGAAAGAGGTTGAGGAAGCCATTGGAGGGTTGCCTGAAAAGTGGAGGAGCATCGATGTGCTGGTGAACAATGCCGGGCTTGCCGTAGGTCTGAACCCCATTCATGAGGCGGTGGTTGATGACTGGGAACGGATGATTGATACCAATGTCAAAGGACTGCTTTACATGACTCGTTTTGTCGCCCCGCTGATGGTGACTCGCAAGCAAGGCCATATCATCAACATCGGATCAATTGCCGGCAAGGAGGTTTACCCGATGGGTAATGTGTATTGCGGTACAAAATTCGCGGTGGATGCCATATCCAGGGGAACACGCATCGACCTGGTTTCTCACAATATCAAGGTGACCCATATTGCCCCGGGCGCTGCCAATACCGAATTCTCACAGGTTCGCTTCAAAGGTGATAAAGAGCGTGCCGACAATGTTTACAATGGTTATCAGCCACTTGCAGCAGAGGATGTGGCCGATGCCGTTTATTATGTGACCACTCTTCCGGCACATGTAAACATCAACGACCTGGTAATCACCCCTACGGCCCAGGCCAGCGCAGTGAATATTAACAGAAAATAGTTATCATTGCTCTTAAATATTGATTTATTTGTGGTTCAATGGAAATCGTAAAGGAAGTTACCCGCATTTTTGACCTGCTACCGTATCATGAAGCAAAGTTCAAGCCCAAGGAGGATGTTGTGGCGTCGAAGGAAAACGGTGATTGGATAAAATACAGCATAAGCCAGTACCGCGACATCGTTGACAATATCAGCTATGGATTCCTGGCCCTTGGTGTTCAGCCCGGCGATAAAATTGCACAGATCAGTTCAAACCGTGCTGAGTGGAATTTTGTTGATATGGCCATTCTGCAGGTTGGTGCGATTCATGTGCCAATCTATCCAACCATCAGTGAATCAGATTACAAATACATTCTGAATCATGCAGAGGTGACTTATCTGTTCATTTCGGGCCAGGATTTGCTACGGAAGATCGACCATATTCTTCCTGAGATAAGCAAAATCAAAGGCATTTATACCTACAAGGATCACCACGAACACAAGCATCTTAGCGAGCTTATTGATCTTGGAAAGCAACAGGCAGACAAGGGGGCGCTTGAGGACAGGAAAATGGCCATCAGCCCTGCCGATGTTGCAACAATCATTTATACTTCAGGTACAACGGGCAACCCCAAAGGAGTAATGCTGACCCATCATAATATTATTTCAAATTTCAAGGTGTGCGCATACATTCCTCCATTTGGCGAAGAGGCCAAGGCTGTGAGTTATCTGCCACTGTGCCATGTGTATGAACGCATGCTGAACTACCTCTACCATTACCTTGGATTTTCAATTTATTATGCCGAGAACCTTGGAACCATAACGGATAACATGAAGGAGGTAAAGCCCGAGATTTTATCAACCGTGCCCCGTTTGCTGGAGAAGATCTATGATAAGTTGTTCGCAACAGGGCATAAGCTGACGGGTGCAAAGCGATGGATATTTTTCTGGGCATTGCACCTGGCCTTAAGATACGAGCAAAAAGGTGCCAACGGCTGGTTTTATGAATTAAAGCGCAAACTGTACGACAAACTGGTGTATTCAAAATGGCGCGATGCACTGGGAGGGAAGCATTTGCTGGTCGTATCGGGGGGTGCAGCCTTGCAGCCGCGCCTGGCTCGCATGTTTACCTGCGCCGGAATCAATGTACTGGAGGGCTATGGATTAACGGAAACTTCCCCGGTGATTTCTGTAAACGATCTTACGGAGAACGGGATGAAGTTCGGAACTGTAGGGAAAATTTTGCAGGGAGTCCAGGTTAAAATTGCCGGGGATGGTGAAATCCTTTGCAAAGGTCCCGGCGTAATGAAAGGCTATTACAAGGAGCCTGTGATGACCAGTGATGCCATTGATCAGGATGGTTGGTTTCATACAGGCGACCTTGGCCGCTTGGAACCCGAAGGCCATTTGAAGATCACTGGGAGAAAAAAAGAACTTTTTAAAACCTCCTTTGGCAAGTATATCAGTCCTCAGCCGATCGAAGATACCTTTAAAGAATCGTTATTCATCGATCAGATGGTGGTAATCGGAGAAAATCAAAAGTTTGCGGGCGCACTCATTGTCCCTGATTTCATTTTTCTAAAATCCTACTGTACCGTCAAGGAAATCCCATATACCACGAATCATGAAATGATCAATTTGCCGCGTATCAGGAAGCGCTTCCAGACGGAGATTAATAAATACAACAAAAATTTGGGGGATACAGAAAAAATAAAAAGCTGGGAACTCCTGGATACTGAATGGACTTTTGAATCAGGAGAAATCACCCCGACATTAAAATTGAAACGTAATGCCATAGCAAATAAATTTGCCGATCAGATTGCAAAACTCTTTGTATAGTCAAGTTTTTACCCTTCGATTAACATGAAGCATATCACCCGGATTTTCGATCTCCTGGAATTGTACAAGGATGAGTACAGCTCCATCAGCGACCTGTTCAATATTAAAAAGAACGGGCAATGGGTGCAATATTCCGCAGATGATTATGTGAAATTCAGCAATTTCATCGGTCTTGGATTGCTTGCGCTGGGCATTAAAAAGGGAACCCGTATTGCAACGGTCATGAACAATTGCCCGGAATGGAATTTTATCGATATGGGGATTCTTCAGGCCGGAGCGGTACAAGTGCCCGTTTACCCTACCATCAGCGAGGATAATTACCGTTATATCCTGAATGATTCCGGGGTGGAATACCTGATTTTTTCTGACAGTGAAATTTATTCAAGGATTAAAAACGTAATTCCCGAGATTCAGGGCTTGAAAGCAGTTTTCTCCATCGACCTCATGGCGGGGCTCCGCAACTGGAATGAGATCATTGAATTGGGAAAAAAATACCCGTATCCTGAAGAACTAGAAGCGATCAAGGCCACAATCCGGCCGGGCGACATGGCTACCATCATCTATACATCCGGCACCACCGGCAGGCCAAAAGGGGTGATGTCGTCGCACAATAATTTTGTAACGAACTACAAAGCCCTTGCCGAAATTCCGCCGATTGAAATGCATGACCGGGCCGTTAGTTTCTTACCGCTTTGCCATGTATATGAGCGAACAGCAGGATATGTTTACCAATCGTTTGGTGTGTGTGTTTATTATCTTCAGAACCTTGACAACCTGGGAGAGTTTATCAGGGAGGTCAGGCCGCACGGATTTGCATCGGTGCCCCGTGTGTTTGAAAAAATTTACAATAAAATAGTCACAAAGGGCCGCAGCCTGCCGCTGCCGATGAAGGTGCTGTTTTTCTGGGCGCTGCGGCAGGGCCACAAGTATGAACTTAACCATGCCCGGGGTTGGGTGTATGATATAAAGCTCTTTATCGCCAACCTGCTTGTGTTCCGAAAATGGCGCGAAGCACTGGGCGGGGAGCTGAAATTCATTGTTTCGGGCAGTGCCTCCCTGCATCCGCGGTTGGCACGGATATTCTGGGCGGCAAAAATTCCGATCCTTGAGGCGTATGGACTAACAGAGACTTCACCCGGGGTTACCTGCTACCGGTTTGATTCGGATTGTGTGAAGTTCGGCACTGTAGGCCCGCTTCTTACAGGCAATCAGATGAAAATTGCCGACGACGGAGAGGTTTTGTGCAAAGGGCCGAACATCATGCTGGGCTATCTGAACCGGCCGGAAAAAACGGCCGAGGTGATCGATGCCGACGGTTGGTTCCATACAGGCGACATCGGGTTGATCGAGGATGGGAAATTTCTGAAAATCACCGACCGGAAAAAGGAGATATTTAAAACTTCAGGAGGCAAATTTATTGCCCCGCAGCCAATTGAACAGCGCATCAAGGAATCGCCGTTCGTTGAATACATCATGGTGGTTGGAGAGAACCGCAACTATGCGGCCGCATTGATCATACCGGATTTCGAGCACCTTAAAAACTGGTGCGCTGTAAAGAATATTGAATTCGGCTCAAGGGACAAGGCGGTGAACAACCCTGTGATCATCAGAAGGATCCGCCAGGAAGTCGAACGCTTCAACCAGGATCTGGGACAGACCGAAAAAGTTAAAAAAATCCGGCTTCTCAATGCGGAATGGAGTGTTGATTCAGGGGAAATCTCCCCGACGCTGAAGCTTCGCCGCAAGTTTATCGTTGAAAAATACAGCAAGATCATCGAGGAGACATACCGATCTTCTGAGTTCAACTACAAGGTGGTATAGACTCAGTGCAAGATTTTAAAAATCAGCTCTTTCATTAGCTCTCCATCGCTTGCTGAGGCATTGTCGACTCCTTTTGATTTCAGATCATATTCGCGAAGTAAAGAGATCACTGAAATCGTTTTTCCTACCCCGAAAGTTCTTGCAGCCTGCTGATAATCTGTAACAAAGAAGGGTTTAATCGCGAGGGCAGCCGCCACAGAGTTTTTTGATTTATCAGGAAGGTAATGGTAGTTGAGTATTTTTGAAAAATATGCGGAAAGGATCGGTATTATTTTCACCAGGGGATTTTCACGGGGATTGGCTGCAAAATAAAGGATGATCTGGTTGGCTTTTACAACATCTCTCCTGGCCAGGGCCTTTTGCAGTTCAAACACATTATAATCTTTGCTGATCCCGATGTTTTTTTCCACATAATCTTCATTGATCTCGGCCCCGGCGGGGATATTGATCAGCAGTTTCTGTATCTCATTGACGATTTTACCGAGGTCGGCGCCCAGGAATTCAGTGAGCAATGCAGCAGCTTTCTGGGAAATTGAGTATTTTCGCTGGCGAAGGTATTCGCTGATCCAATCGGGAACCTTGTTCTCATACAGCTTGGCAGACTCAAAAGCCACGCCATGTTTTTCTATGGCCTTGCAGAGCGCTTTGCGCCTGTCGAGCTTTCCGTATTTATAACATAAAACGAGAATTGTGGAGGAGAGCGGGTTCTCCATATAGGGCTGAAAGTCTTCGATTCTATCCAGGCCCTGGGCCTCTTTGACAATAAGAACCTGGTAATTTGCCATCATTGGAAACCGCTTGGCATTACTCATGAGGGTCAATACACTGGAGTCTTTCCCGTATGCGATGGTCTGGTTGAACTCTTTCTCAAGTTCGCTCAGGACGTTCTGTTCTATATAATCGGAAACGACATCAATAAAATAGGACTCATCTCCGTGCAACAGGTAGACCGGATGATAGATCCGATTTTTAAGGTCGTTCAGCAGGTTCTCAAAACTGATGCTGTTCTTCTCGGCCATGGAGATTATTGCTTAATTCTAATTAATCAAACCTGAGATGTTTTACAAGCAGTTTCTTCTCTACCAGGTCCTTCATTGTTTCAATCCCGATGCGCAAGTGTTCCTCCGCAAACTTTGATGTCACTTTTTTATCGCTGGCCTGGGTTTTAATTCCGCGTCCTACCATTGGCTGATCTGAAACAAGAAGCACAGCCCCGGTTGGTATTTCGTTTGCAAAACCCACCATGAACAACGTAGCCGATTCCATATCGATGGCAATAGCCCTGGTGATACGCAGGTGCTCCTTGAATTGCTCGTCATATTCCCAAACCCTGCGGTTGGTCGTGTAAACAGTGCCGGTCCAGTAATTTTTCCGGTGATTATGGATCACGGTCGACATAACCTTCTGAAGGTTGAATGCAGGAAGAGCGGGAACCCGTTCAGGAAAATAGTCATCAGAGGTTCCGTCGCCGCGGATGGCAGCGATCGGAATGATCATATCTCCAACCTTGCATTTTTTCTTCAGGCCGCCGCATTTTCCCAGGAACAGGGCTGCTTTTGGTTTTATCGCACTGAGTAAATCCATGATGGTTGCCGCATTGGGACTGCCCATGCCAAAATTGATCAGCGTGATCCTCTCGAAGGTGACGCTGGGCATCGCTTTGTCTTTACCTTTGATGGGCACCTTAAACCACTCAGCAAAAAGTTCAAGATAGGCATTGAAATTGGTCAGAAGGATAAAATCGCCGAATTCTTCAAGTGTTGTTCCTGTATAACGGGGCAGCCAGTCGTCAACGATCTCTTTTTTTGTTTTCATCAGAGTGAAATTTAGCAGGCTGAAAAAAATCAACACTCAATATTGACTTTTTCATCGGCCCCTGCAAAGATACAGGAATTGTCAGATTTTTTATGTAGGTTTGTATGGCAGGCAACATGGAAAAACTCAATCTTCCCGATATGGAGGCCCGTATCCGAACAGCGGAAAACGGGAAGCAGGATATTTTTGACGAAATAAGAAAAAAGTTTGTCCGACTTACCCCGGAAGAATGGGTCAGGCAGCATTTTCTTCATTTACTGGTTTTTCATCTGGGTTTTCCTGCCTCTCTTATCGCAGTGGAAGCCGGGCTTAAATACAACAAGATGATGAAACGTTTTGACATACTGGCCTATCGCGCCGATGGCAGACCTTGCCTTGTTGTTGAATGTAAAAGTCCTGAAGTGGAAATCACCCAGGCGGTTTTCGACCAGGTGGCGATGTACAACATGACACTGACGGTCGACTACCTGGTAGTTACGAACGGTAAGTCACACTATGCCTGCCGAGTCGATCATAAAAACAGGACATACACGTTTCTTCCGGATATTCCGTCGTATGAAATTTTGAATAAATGACTTGTGTTTTTTTATTTTTATATTTCGTAATTCTGCCATCTTTCCATTTCACCGTTTCGCCATTTCTGCTTATCATTGCACTCACGAATATGGGTCTCATCCCCCGGAATTAACATCTATGTCTGACCACTATACCGTTGCATTAAATTTGATGGATGAGTCTTTTCATGCTCATGATACCCGGAATTACGGTCTCGCCATTCTGGTGAACGAATACAGCATAGGTTTCAGTGTCCTTGATTTCAGGCGTAATAAGTTCCTCGGATTGCAGCAGTTTGTTCTCAATGATCATACGGGCGGAACAGGGCTGGCAACTCCCGGCCAGCCTATGGGCAATTTTCTGGAAGATGTGTGCACGGCCAGCCCGTGGCTCAGGAATACCTTTAAATTGACCAAAATTGCGTATGATGGAAAGGATTCGACCCTGGTGCCGGCTGCCCTGTTTGACCAGGGAAACCCCGAACAATACATTAAATTCAACTATACGCGGCGTAAAGATGAGATGGTCTTCAGCGACCACCTGATGCCCCTCGATGCATGGCAGGTATTTTCCGTTCCTGATCAGTTGGTGAAGTCAGCCAGGGAAATCTTCCCGAAAACCAGGATGGTTCACGCATCCAGCCTGTTGATTGAAAGCATCTGGATCAACTACAAAAACCGGATCAGTTCTCCTCATGTATTCCTGAATGTTCGTGAGCATCTTTTTGATGTGATGATTTTTAACGGACGGCAGATGAGCTATTTTAATACATTTGCCTTTCAGAACCCGGAGGAGGTGACCTATTACCTGATTTTTGTTCTGGAACAGCTTAATTTCAACCCGGAAACGGTTCCACTGGTGTTACTGGGAAATGTTGACATGAAAGAGGGTTTGCCGGAGCTCTTGTTCCGATATGTCCGCCACATTGAAGCAGGGCGGAGAAATGAGGCCTATGGGTATAGTTATTTGCTGGACCAGCTTCCTCCGCAGTCTTGTTTTACCTTGTTGAATTTTTTCTCATGCGGATTATAAGCGGCATATACAGAGGGCGCAGGCTTGTGCCGCCGGTTAACCTTCCGGTAAGGCCAACTACCGATTTCGCCAAGGAGGGGTTGTTCAATGTGCTGAATAACCAGGTTGATTTTGAATCGCTTAAAGTGCTTGACCTGTTTGCGGGTACGGGGAGCATTGCATTCGAATTTCTCTCGAGGGGGGCAATCGAGGTTACCGCTATTGATTCAAATCACAGGTGCATTGATTTTATCAAAAAGACCGCAGAAATTTTTGGCGCAGCAAATATGAAAGCTGTAAAATCAAATAGCTTTGTGTTTATCAAGCGCATGGTATCGACGTACGACCTGGTATTTGCTGATCCACCATATGACCTTGAAGGCATTGAAGCGATTCCTGATCTCATCTTTGCCTCAAACCTGCTTGCCAAAGAGGGAATGCTGATCCTGGAACATTCGTCGGGTTATAAATTTGAGAAAAATAAAAATTTTGATTCGCACAGACAATACGGAAGTGTCAACTTCAGCATATTCAAACGGGCGGCAGACGAATAGGGGCTAATATTCGTCTTCGTGGAAGAAAAAATCGTCTTTGGTAGGATAATCAGGCCAGATATCCTCAATCCGGTCGTAAGCTTCGCCTTCGTCTTCGATCTCCTTTAGATTTTCAATAACCTCCTGTGGTGCGCCCGATCGGATCGCCCAATCGACCAGCTCTTCCTTGGTGGCAGGCCAGGGAGCATCTTCCAGTTTTGAGGCCAATTCGAGTGTCCAGTACATTGATAGGTGTTTTTTGAATTTCGTGCAAAAGTATAAAAAAAAATGTCAGGAAGTCAAGTGTTATTTTTTTGCTATCCAGGGAGTCTCATCCGCAGATAAATCTTTGGCTGTTTTTCGCGCCAGAACAAAAAGATAGTCTGATAAACGGTTCAGCAGCCGAATTATTATATCTTCAACCGGGCTTGCCTGGTTCAAACGGATGAGTGACCGCTCGGCGCGCCTGCATACGGTACGTGCAATGTGGCAGTAGGAGACCGTCGTGTGTCCGCCGGGGAGAATAAAATTACTTAATGGCGGAAGTTCCCCGTTCATAGCATCGATCTCCTGTTCCAACATGAGGATATCAGCATCCGAGAGGGAGGGGAGGTCTCTTGTCTGTTTTTCCGGATCCCTTGCGATGAGCGCCTCTGCAACGAAAAGATTCTCCTGAATCCGGATAAGCACCTCCCGGTAGTGGAAATTGATCTCCTGGTCGCGGATCAACCCGATAAAGGAGTTGAGCTCGTCAAGATTACCATATGCTTCAACACGGTCGTGGCTTTTGGCAACACGGGTTCCTCCCAGCAGGGAGGTCTCCCCCTTGTCGCCACCTTTCGTGTATATCTTCATCTCCTCCGCCATTTCACCATTTATCAAGCCTCTTCTTCAACGCTTCAAATTGCTCCTTCATCTCCTTCGGCAGGCGATCGCCGAACTGCGCCTGGTGTTCTGCGATCAGTTCGCATTCATCAAGCCATTCCTTTTTATCCACTTTGAGGATGTCGTCCATTTTATCTGCCATGCCGGAGAGCCCGCTGATGTCGACAGAACCCTTTTCAGGAAGCAGGCCGATGGGAGTCTCGACAGCTCCGGCAGTACCTTCTGTGCGCTCAAAGATCCATTTCAGCACACGGATGTTGTCACCGTAGCCAGGCCAGAGAAACTTTCCGTCGGGGCCTTTGCGAAACCAGTTGACATTGAAAATCTTTGGTAATTTGGTTTTATCAGGTGCATTTGCACCGATTTTGACCCAATGTCCGAAATAATCACCCATGTGGTATCCGCAGAAGGGGAGCATTGCAAACGGATCGCGGCGCACACCGGCTTTCAATCCGATGGCAGCGGCAGTTACCTCTGAGCCAACGATCGATCCCATAAACACGCCATGGTTCCAGTCGAATGCCTGGTAAACCAGGGGAACAGTGCCCGGGCGGCGGCCGCCAAAGAGGAATGCGGAAATGGGCACGCCTTTTGGATTTTCCCAGTCCTTGTCGATCACCGGGCACTGAGCAGCGGGGGCAGTGAAGCGTGCATTGGGATGGGCTGCAGGCTTGCCATTTTCTTTATTATAGACTTCATTGGTCCAGGTAATGGTTCCTTCAGGAATTTCAGATCCGATACCCTCCCACCAGATTTCGCCATCAGGCGTGAGGCCTGTGTTGGTGAAGATGGAATTGGCCTTGCACGACAACATCGCGTTCGGATTGGTTTCCACGGATGTAAATGGCGCAACGCCGAAGAAACCGGCTTCCGGGTTGATGGCATAGAGTTGCCCGTCGTCGCCGAATTTCATCCAGGCAATGTCGTCGCCTACCGTTTCCACTTTCCATCCCGGGATATTCGGGATCAGCATGGCGAGGTTTGTTTTGCCACAGGCGCTGGGAAATGCTGCAGCCACATATCGTTTTACTCCCCGGGGGTTGGTGATGCCCATGATGAGCATGTGTTCGGCAAGCCAGCCTTCGCGGCGGGCCATGTTCGAAGCGATGCGAAGTGCAAAGCATTTCTTGCCCAGCAGTGCGTTTCCGCCATAGCCACTTCCGAACGACCAGGTTTCATTGGTGTCGGGGAAATGCGAAATGTATTTTTTTTCAATCGGGGCGCAGGGCCATTTAACATCTTTCTGACCTGGTTTCAACGGTGCGCCAACGGAATGGATACAGGGCACAAATTCATGATCGCCCAGTATATCAAGCACGGCTTTGCCCATGCGGGTCATGATGCGCATGTTCACCACAACGTAAGGCGAATCGGTAATCTGGATCCCGATATGCGCGATTTTTGAACCCAGGGGGCCCATGCTGAACGGAATGACGTACATGGTTCTGCCCTTCATGCACCCGCGATACTCTTCGGTTAGCAGTTTTTTCATTTCAGCAGGGGCCATCCAGTTGTTGGTCGGCCCGGCGTCATCCTTGAGGGCTGAACAGATAAAAGTGCGGTTCTCCACCCTTGCCACATCGCTCGGATCGCTCTGGAAATAATAACTCCCCGGGCGCTTCGCTTCGTTCAGCTTGATCGCCATGCCCGAACTCACCATCATATCGAGTAATTTCTGATTTTCTTCTGCAGACCCGTCACACCAATGAATTGCATCGGGCTGGCAGAGCTCAGACCAAGTCTTTACCCAGTTTTCCACTTTTTTGCTGATTGTCATATTCTGTCGTTTTATTATTTATACGTAAGGTCAAAGTCAGTTGTTTGCTATCTTGCTGTTTCGCTATCTGAGTTGCTCCAGCGCTCCCTTGATCCTCCTCACCGCCTCCGTGAGCTTATCCTTGCTGGTGGCATAGGAAAACCGGATGCAATTCGGGTCGCCGAAGGCATCGCCGGGCACGAGGGCCACAAAAATATTGTTAAGCAAATACATGCATAAATCGTTGGCATTGTTGATCACTGTTTTGCCATCCGATTTCCCGAAATACCATGAAATGTCGGGGAAGATATAAAAAGCCCCGTCAGGATGGTTGAGTTTCATCCCGGGAATTTCTGCCAGAAGCTTCAGCATCAGGTCGCGGCGTTCGCGAAAAGCCACCTGCATGGTTTTCATGTCGGGCGTGCTCGACGGCTCGGTGATAAATGCTGTAAGAGCCGCACGCTGTGCAATGGAGGAGGCGCCAGATGTAAACTGGCCCTGGAGCTTGTCGCATGCCTTTGCAATGGCTGGAGGAGCGGCGATAAAGCCAATGCGCCAACCGGTCATGGCATAACCTTTTGAAACGCCATTGATCAGCACAACACGGTCTTTAATGAAATCAAACTGGCAGATGCTTTCATGTTTGCCAACAAAATTGATATGTTCATAAATTTCATCCGCGACAATGGTGATATCAGGATATTTTGCCATCACTTCGGCAATGCCTCTCAACTCCTCGCGGGTATAAACCGAACCGGTCGGGTTGCAGGGTGAACTGTAGATCATCAGCCTGGTTTTTGGCGTAATGGCGGCTTCCAATTGCTGGGGGGTGATTTTAAAATTATGTTCGATGGTGGCCGGAATGAAGACTGATTTACCTTCCGCCACTTTGATAATCTCTTTGTAGGAAACCCAGTACGGAGCAGGTACGAGCACCTCATCGCCGGGGTTAACCAAGCTGAGCATGACATTGGCAATGGATTGCTTGGCGCCGGTTGAAACAACGATTTGGCTGCACGCGTAATCAAGGTTGTTGTCGCGCTTCAGTTTCAGGCAGATTGCCTTACGCAGGTCTTCGTAGCCTGCAACGGGTGAATAAAAGGTGTAGTTCTGATCGATCCCGTCCTTTGCCGCCTTTTTAATGTAGTCGGGCGTGTTGAAATCGGGTTCGCCAAGGCTGAGGTTGATCACATCATGCCCTTCTGCTTTGAGTTCGCGGCTCTTGCGCGACATGGCCAAGGTTTCACTTTCGGCCAGATACTGGATTCTGTTAGCGAGTATTGTCATAAGGTAGTGAAAATGAAGTTTTTGAAAAAAAGAACAAATTTAGAAAAAATAATGGAGTATGGTTGTGAATTCTGGAAAAAAAGAAAGGGGACAGGCGGACAAGCGGACAAGCGGACAGTTTGTCACTTAGTTTTCTAACTTTGCAATAAATCCTGTTCTATGCATCACCCCATTGATCATCCTGTTCTTTTCCACATGGCCGTTGGAGCCCTCCGGTTTATCTTTATCTTCGGAGGCGCATTTTTCCTTTTGTGGTATTACCTGAAACAGACACGTAAACCCCTGCCGGCTGCTCCGTCCAACCAGGATCATGCAACGATAC
The DNA here is from genome assembly GCA_038212325.1 of Bacteroidales bacterium. GTDB lineage: Bacteria > Bacteroidota > Bacteroidia > Bacteroidales > FEN-979 > CAIVAT01. The sequence goes on along the minus strand of JBBQUQ010000009.1, from coordinate 26,185 downwards.
TTCCATTGCGGCTTCAGGCTTATGAACGGTTCGTGCTATTCCTTGAACGAATACATCCTTCGAACCTGGTGATGCGGTTGAATAGTCCGGACTTAACGGCTGTGCAGATGCAGTCGCTGCTCGTGCGCACCGTTCGCGAAGAGTTTGAATACAACCTTTCACAGCAATTGTATGTTTCGGGCAATTCGTGGGAACTGATCAGGAATGCGAAGGAGGAGACGATTGCACTGATCAATCATGCCTCGTCGGGGTTGCCGGAAAATGCAATGTCGTCTGAACTTGTTAAAAAGATTTTTGAGGTAGCGATATCCCGTGGGAAAATGCCGGTTGAAACGACCCTGGAAGAGATCAAAAAGGAGTTGCAGCGGTTATTCTGAACCTCTCCTTCTCTTCAACAGCCCATGTTTTCGGTTGCATATTGAAAGATCAGGCTGACCACTGCAGCCCTCTGTTGAAATTTATTGGGGCCTGTTTGCCAGGATTCGAGGGTTTTGAGGTCAATCCCAAAATAATCAGTTGGCAGGTGCAAAATTCGGCTTGAACTGGCGCACAATTTTCAGGGAAAGGTCAAGGAACAGGGTTCCCGTATGCGCATTGCGTTCGATGTGGAAGATGGCATCGTTGAGCAGGGTGCTGAATTCAGAAAGGTTGCCGGGTTTGATGAATGGCGAAAAATCCGTAATGAATTTCAACTCCTCTCCTTCAATACTTTCGGGTATTTGCGCGAGGTAATTTACAGAGGCGCACAATCCGATGGTTCTGAGGGCATATATGAGGAAACTCTTTTGCTTTTCTCTGCCTGATCTGGCAATTTCAGCAGCGAACTGGATCAATTCCGTAACTTTTGCCCCATAGCAGGCCCGCATCCATTGCCGGAAAGCAATAAAATGTATTTCGTCATCTTCATTTTTTTTAATATTGCTGCTGACCGGTGATTTTGGAATCTTTACCATCAGTGTGCGGGAAAGAATTGTCTTGATGATCTGGTCAGGCTCTTCAGAAATGAGGATAAAGAGTGTTTTTTCAGGGGGTTCTTCCAGTATTTTAAGGATTTTGGGCGCGGCGGCATAGTAAAGTTTTTCAACCATCCAGATGACCATTACCTTGTAGTCTGATTCATAACTTTTATAGCTGAGCGTCGTAATAATCTCGTTGCAGTCGACTGCATTGATGATCCCCTGCTTGTTTTCGATCCCGATGGCCTCATACCAGCTTTGCAATCCGGATTCGAAGTTGTTCTCAAGCAGAAAGATCCGCCACTCTTCAATGAAGTGCTTGCTTTGCGGCTTGCTTGTAACCCTTTTGGTCGTTGCAACCGGATAGATGAAATGCAGGTCGGGATGTGCAAGTTTCTGGTACTTCACGCACGACGGGCAAATACCGCAGGAATCGTGCGTAAAAGATGCATCGAGATGCGTTTCTGATGCCGATTCACGGTACTGGTTGGTTGTAACCGGGTTGATTCTTTGTTTATTTGTGCAGTTGATGAATTGGGCATAGGCGATGGCAAGAGCCAGCTTGCTGCTCTCCTCAGGGCCGAAGAACAATTGTGCATGGCTTACACGCTGGTCAAGCACGGTGCGTACCAGCTTTTCTTTTATTAGCTGGTTCCCTGGTATTTCACTGAATTTCATAAGCAGGAATTTCAATCGTCGGCCTTCACACTTATATGCATAGGCGGATTAATGCGGCAAATTTACCGGAATTTATCGATTTTATGGTAATCCCAATGTTCCAGTCTGGCCGGTTCGATACGGAAATTGTTTCGGAACAGGGTCATTGCCAGAATATTTCCGGAATGGGTTCCGGATCAGTCTGTTTTCCTGCTGTTCGTGCTTCAGGAATAAGAGATAACGAACGAACCGTGTATTTCAGGGTCCTTCTTTTTTTGCCGTGAAAGCAGATATTTGAGTCAATCTCAACCCTTTTAAAGCGGATCAAAGGTGCCATGATGTTTTTATTGCTTAATCCGGTTTTGGGGCAAAAGGTGAAACAAGAATCCTGGAAAGTTGTTAACAAATTGTTGACTGCAGCATAAATATATCAAGGTAAAAACTTACTTGAACAAATAAGAAACCAACACAATGCATTCAAAGTATACCTTAGCCTGCTGAATTGTTTATTTGCAAATATTCTAAAACAATCAAAATGAGGATGAAATTCTTCGCTGCAGTTATAATCCTGCTGATTCAATGCCCGATCACGTCGCTGTTCGCCCAATCGGTTGTTGTGAAGGGCACTGTTATTTCCAAGGATGACAGTCAGACTATACCCGGAGTTAATGTTGTCATTAAAGGAACTTCTCACGGCGTTTCTACCGATGTCGATGGCAAATATTCCATACAGGCAGATAAAAATGACATACTGACTTTCACTTTTATTGGATTCCAGGCACAGGAGTTCAAGGTCGGGGATCAGAAGGAGATCAATGTGGTGCTTGTGCCGGTATCCACCAACCTGGAAGAGGTTGTTGTGGTCGGATACGGCACCAAGAAAAAGGGAGATCTGGTTGGGGCAGTATCTACCGTTAGAAGCACCGAACTTGTCGGCAAACCATCGTCCGATCTGCAGGGAATGCTGCAGGGACAGGTTGCCGGGCTGTCTGTATCAGTTGCGAGTGCTGCACCCGGTGGGGCTTCGAGTGTCCTCTTGCGCGGGGTCAACTCACTCAAGGGAGGCACAGCACCTTTGTATGTTGTCGACGGCTTCCCTATCGACAATGTCAATGAAATCAATGTCAATGACATAGAGACTATAAGTGTCTTGAAAGATGCATCTGCGCAGGCGATCTATGGTGCAAGGGCTTCGAACGGCGTTATCCTGATCACAACCCGCCGAGGTGTAAACTCCAAGGGAAAGATCAATATCTCTTATGACGGATACCTGACATTCCAGAATGTAAGCACCCAGCTGAAACTGTTCTCAGCCGATGAGTATCTCCAGGTGAGGCGGGAGGCATTCAGGGGAGACAATGCATCGGCGGCAAATGGATGGGTTGGGACATATTTACCCGACAGCCTGATTTTCACGCCAACGGAAATGAAAAACATCGAGGATGGCAATTTAGTCGACTGGCTCGACCTGGCGTTCAATGATAATGCAGTGCTTACCAAGCACGATATAGCCATCGCCGGAGGCAATGATCAGACAAAATATTCGGCTTCCGTTGGCATTTTTTACCAGGACGGGCTCCGGTTGAGTTCGGACTTCAAGCGGTACAACGGGAAACTTGTACTGGATCAAAAGGTCACGCCATGGATGGCCATCGGGGCATCAGCCTATTATTCAAAGTATGACCAAGCCCGTGAAACAACGACCATGACCGATTTCATCACCTTTTCCCCGATTGCCGACGTATATGATGATAATGGAAATCTTAATCTCTACCCACTCGGCGATTACAAATCGGTTAACCCCCTCATCTGGGATTCAACCAGGAGCTCCAATTACCTTGGCAACCGGGGCATCTATAGCGGTTATCTTGATATCACACCAACGCCGTTACCAGGGTTCAAATACCGGTTTACCAGCAGTTATGATAACAGCAACAGGGAAGCCAGTGATTTCAGGTCACTTTCCGATCCGAGCAACTACCTGGGCAAAGGGTATATCATTATCACAAATCAGGCCATTTGGAATTACAATATTGAGAACATTTTCACCTATGAATCAAAGCTGTTTAAAACACACCGATACGATGTCACCCTGATGCAAAGCGCATACAAACGCAATGCAACATCAACCTCCAGCATTGCCAATGAACTCGGAAACGATTTTTTCGGCATAAACAGTCTCGGATCAGCATTGGAGGCCGGCGTGGGACGAACTGTTGAAGAGCGCAGCATGTTGTCATTCATGGGGCGTATCAATTACATCATTAATGACAAATATCTCTTCAATTTCACCATCCGGGCCGACGGGTCATCGGTTTTCGGGTCCAATAACAAGTGGGGATATTTCCCTTCGGGCGCCGTTTCATGGAACATGCACAAGGAAGGCTTCATGTCGAAGGTTTCGTGGATCTCGGAATCAAAACTCAGGATCAGCGCAGGCCAGATCGGGAATGAAGGGATTCCTCCCTATGGAAGCCTTTCACTGGCCACCAGCGCGTTTTATGTCAGCAACGGAACGCCCATCATCGGCTATCTTCCAGGATCGACACTGCCCAATCCCAACCTTCAGTGGGAAACCACCACAACTTATAATATGGGATATGATTTTTCTTATTTCAAAGGCAGGTTCAACGGCAATATCGAAGTTTACAACAAGATCACAACCGATCTCCTGGTTAACCGCCTGATCCCCACGAGCCTTGGCTATTCAAGCATTCCCGACAACCTGGGCGAGATACAAAACAAAGGGTTCGAGGTCAGCGTGAGCGGTTTCCCTGTTTCGAACAACAAAATCTCGCTGATGCTGGGTACCAAGTTCGCCCTGAACCGGAACGAACTTGTAAAAGGAGTGCTCCAGGATCCTATAACCGGCGAATATGTGGACGATGTGGTCAATCGCTGGTTCATCGGGGAACCGGTCAATGTTTACTATGATTACAAATTCGACGGGATCTGGCAGATCGATGATGACATCGCCAATTCGGCACAACCCAATGCACGCCCCGGTGATGTGCGGGTGGTCAATGTCAACGGAGATTCGATCATTTCGGCCGCCGATCGTGTGGTTATCCCGCGCGATCCGGATTTCATCATGTCCTTCAATGCAGCGCTGAAGTTCAAGGGATTTGAGGCCTCGGCGGATGTATATATAGTGAAAGGGGGCGTAAAAAGCAACCAGTTCATGTATGACGTAAATTACGGGGGATCGCTCCAGGGATACAAAAACGGCATCTACAGAGATTACTGGCTCCCGGAAACCCCGGGGAACGAAGTTTTCAGGCCCCATGAAACTGTCACGTCCGAATACAGGGGAGCGCTTGGTTACCAGGATGCCTCCTATGTGCGCCTTACCAATGTCACGATCGCTTATAACTTCCCCGCAAAATGGATAAAGTCCATGGGAATGAGCCGTTTCCGTGTGTATATCCGTGGCGACAGGTTGCTGACATGGACGCAGTATCAGTCTTTCAGTCCTGAGACAAATCCTGAGGACTATCCTGAATCCCGTGATGTGACAATCGGAGTGAATATTAATTTTTAATGATTGGTAAATCAAAGCCGTATGAAAGTGAATAAATTACTTGCCATATTATTGATTATCATTATTTCAGGAAGCTGGAGCTGCAAGAAATATCTTGATGAGGAACACCCCTCCGAGGTGACCACTGATTTCCTGTATAGTACACAGGAAGGACTGGAAGTTGCAGTGGTCGGTCTATATGCCATGGAACGGGCACAGGTTGACGACAACGAAAGCAGCGATTTTGTGCTCATCCAAGGCGATGCCGGGACGGATATTGATTTTGTGCGAGCAGCCGTTAATCCAAGCGTGGCGCGCTACAGAACCGATGTATCCCTCCCCGACCAGGGAGTCATCCGGAGCTGGTGGCGAAAGTGGTACCAGATCATCGAACGGACGAACAGCATCATAACTTTCGGAAAGCAGGCCTCTATTTCCGACTCAGCAAAGAAAACAATTCTGCGTGAGGCATATATTTACAGGGCATACGCTTATTTCTGGCTGGTTCGTAAATTTGATAACATCTGGTTAAACCTGGAACCGACAACCTATGAGAACATCACGAACCGGGAGTTTACACCAGCCTCACAGGAGGCTGTCTATCAGCAGATAGTATCGGATCTCGAAACTGCCATTGCTTCATTCGGCAACAACTGGAGCACACGTCCCGGGCAGTTCGGCCTGGGAGCCGCCTTGTACCTGCGTATCGATGTCGCACTTTGGCAGCAGGACTACCAGACTGCTGCAACACTATCGGCCCGCCTGATCAGTGATGGGCCCTATGGTCTTGTTGATCCGACCCAGGTTTACACCCGGGACGGCAGGAACGACACAAAAGAGGCCATCTATGTGATGCAGTTTGACGAGTTTGCTGTCGGAGGCGGCTACTTCCACCGTCTTCCGCTTGTTTTTACGGCCGATTACAAACAGGTGCCAGGAATCAAGATGGTTTCAGATTTCGGCGGGTATGGCTGGGCGAGGATATTTCCCAATGAGTATTTGATCAGCCTTTATGACTCGGTAAACGACAATCGGTGGTCGGCCTGGTGGCAACACTATTATACATACAACGATGAAACCTACAATTTTTCAGGTCTACAATATAAATTGGGCGATACCCTGAAATACGGGCAAAACAGCATGCTCTCGGGCACCAATTATTTCAGGGACGCCAGCATCAGCTGCAAAAAATACTGGGACTATATCAAACTGCCCAATACACTGCGGTCATATAACTCAATATACATGTTCCGCTTCTCCGAGGTTTACCTGATGGCTGCCGAGGCCGAAATGCGGCTTGGCAATACCAGCCAGGCTTTATCATATATTAATACTCTGAGGCAGAGCAGGATATCGCCTAATCCAAGCCAGTTGCTCACCACCATCGACCAGGAAATTCTGCTTGAAGAGAACGCCAGGGAACTGGCGTTTGAAGGGAAGCGGTGGTTCTTTTTAAAGCGGATAGGGCTTTTGGTGGAACGCGTACGCGAACATGCCGGCACCACGATGTTTCGCGGATTTATCGCTACCGATCCTTCGTGGTATTCAGGCCGGACAAACATACAGGATTATCATGTGCGCTGGCCGATACCGCAGTCGGAAATAGATGCCATGGGCGGGTTTCCACAAAACCTTGGGTATTAGGATTAAGCAATGGAGAAATATCAAAGGAGTGAATTTTTTAATGCAAATAGCAAACCATGGCCATTAAATAAACACCAAATTATTTACTAATCGACAGAACTATCATCACTATGATAACGGGCAAGAAAATCATTATATTAGTCCTGACCCTTGGATTATGCTGGACAGTAGGGATGGCACAGACTGTGTTCACACCGCAGGAGGACAGTTACGTTTATGCAGGGGGTGCCAAGGCTAACGATCCCTACGGGATCATCAACCCCGACACGCTTAAGACCAGGAAAAGCGTTGCTTCGGAGGAGTTTACAAGGGAGACCTATGTGTTATTCAACATCGGGCATTCAGACACTACCTTTTCTTCGGTAAAAGTTAAGTTGTATGGGACCGTTGCCGAGACGAAAAGGACGCAGATTTTCTACACCGATACCACCTGGCTGGAAGAGACCCTTACCGGGAACAACCGCCCTTCGGGGATTTACATCAGCGACATGGTTCTACAGCCGGGCACCGGCTACTATTCCTGGGATGTGACAAATTACCTGAACCAGGCTGTGAGCGAAGGGCGGACCCGCGTTTCTTTTATCTTCAAGGACATTGCGGGGGCCGTTTCGACCAAGGACACCCCGTGGCATTCGAAGGAAAACCCATCGGGCAATGCGCCGAAGATCGAACTGGTTCCCGGGCCGGTGCCCTATCACCGTCATGGCACCTATTATGTCGACAATATAGCTGGCAATGATACCAATTCGGCTGCGAGCCCGCAACTCGCATGGAAAACACTGGACAACTTGAATGCGGAATATTTTGTAGCAGGCGACTCCATCCTGTTTAAATGCGACGGAATCTGGAACGGCCAGCTTGCAATCAAAGGAAGTGGAACTCCCGGAAGGCCCATTGTGATAGGCAGTTATGACAGCGGCAACAAACCAGTTATCAACGGGCTTGGGCTGGTAACCAATACGGTTCAGTTCAATGGCCAGCATCACCTTGAGTTACAGGACCTGCATATTACAAATTTCGGGAGCGCTCCTGAATTCCGGCGTGCGATCTATTTCCAGGCTGAGGACATGGGGCCGATTGAACATTTGCTCCTCAGGAGGTTGGAGATTTCAGATGTGAACGGGGTCGTGGACAATACAGAGGCTTCAAAGAACAATGGCGGGATCATTTTCGAAATCTCCGGCACTGCCAGGGATACCTGGTTTGATACGCTTGTCATCGAGGATTGCTACATTCATGATGTCGACCGCACAGGTATCGCAAACCTGTCTACATGGTCCAACCGAACCCTGACATCCAGCACCAACTGGGTTCCGAGCCGCAACATCATCATAAGAGGGAACATCTTCGAGCAAACGGGTGCGAATGCCTTAATCGTGAGGGTGGCCGACAAACCGCTGATGGAACATAACCTCTTCACCCATTGCGCCATCAAAGGTTCAGGAAACGCATGTTTCAGTTTCAACACCGACGGTGCGGTGTGGCAATATAACGAAGCGTGTTTTACAAAGTACAATGCAGGAGATGATGATGCCGGCGGTTTTGACAGCGATTACAAATCAACAAACACGCTTATACAATACAATTACAGCCATGACAACGAATGGGGAGCTGTTCTCCTCACGGGCGGACCGACCTCGTCAGGCGGCTTCAACGACGGAACCATCATCCGGTATAACCTTTTCGTCAATAACAAGCATCATGAAATCAAGACTTCGGGCAATGCATCCAACTCTTACATTTATAATAATACCGTCTACAACCGGCCGGGCATGACCGGGATCATGCTTATCTGGCATAAAAGCTGGGACGGGTATTCAACAGACACAAGATATTACAATAATATTTTCCAGGTGACAAGCTCAGGAGCCAGTGTCGATCTCGGAGGCAGTTCAGGAAACATTTTCGACTACAATGTATTTTATGGGGCAACCATTGCGAATGAACCGGCCGATGAACATAAACTTAAATTAAACCCGATGCTTTCGCTTCCCGATTCGGCAGGCTACGGGTCCGATACCATCTCAGGATATAGGTTGCATAACGGATCGCCTGCCATCAATTCTGCTATGGTTGTATCTGGCAATCAAGGAAAAGATATAGAAGGCACTGCCGTGCCTATGTACCAGGCACCCGACAGGGGCGCTTTTGAATACAATGGGCCCTTTGGCATAAGACCAATACCGGGTAATTCTGCCATTCATGTATATCCTAATCCTGCCAGGGGAACCTTGACAATTTCGACAAAGGATATGCCTGGGCAGCCATCTGGTGTGCAGTTGTATTCCATGCAGGGAATCCGGGTTTATGAGAAGTCGCTAACCTCAGGCAAAGCGATGGAACCCCTCACCATCTCCCTCGGAGACCTTCACCGGGAACCCGGTTGCTATATTTTGAAAATTATTTTCGGGGAGGATCATATTTATGAGACTTTGTTGCTGATCGACAAATAAATACACGCTCATGTCAGCTGACCAAAGGATTATCGGTCTTTTATTTCTTCTGTTAATGCAGGCAACTTCGTGTGTTTCGACCCTGGTTGTTCCCCCTTCAGGAAGTATTCGCGTCGATGCAAGGCAATGGAGCAAAGTTGAAGGAGTGGTGCACTATTCTGATTGGAAGCCTTGCTATGCAACCACAATGGGCAGACTGAAGGGGTTCACGCCTGTTACAAAGGTGCCTGAAACCAAATATGGCAGTGATCCTGAAAAAAAATTCAGAGCCACCGGATTTTTTTATACCCACAAGGAGGATGGTCGTTGGTGGATCATAGATCCCAACGGCCATGCTACATGGAATATTGGTGTGAACGGGGTGAGGCCCGGATCATCATCGCGGAATGAACAATCGCTCCGGGAGAAATTTGTTTCGGAAGAGAATTGGATCACCAGGACGCACAGTGACCTGGAAGACATAGGGTTTAATGGAACAGCATGCTGGTCGGAAGTCCCACTTGTCAGGTACAGCAACAAACATTGCCCCACACCCCTCTCTTATACGCTGATACTTAGTTTTTATGCAGGATACCAGAAACAGGTCAAATATTTCCGGCGCAGGGTGGAGATTGAAAACCCAGGAGGATCGTGGATTATTCTATGAGAATTTTTGCCTCAAACTTTTAAAGATGAAGAATTGCGTCGGGTGGAACTGGTTCAGGTACATGGACAATGATCCGACAGATGCCACGGCCGATGAATCGAATAATGATTCGAACAAGGGGCTGGTTAATAATTACTATGATTATTATAAGCCGCTTACAAGCCATATGCAGGCGCTTAACAGGAATCGTTACAACCTCATCAGGTACTTTGACCAATAATTGCCTTCGTGGAAAATTGTAACTTAGCATCCTGTTTCTTTTTCCAATCAGAACTATGAAAATCCTTCGGACCTTATGCCTGATTTTCCTGCTCGGCTTTTCTCAATTGGCATCAGGACAGGGAAATAACCTGTTTTTCAGGCATCTCACCACCAGCGATGGGTTGTCAAATAACACCGTATACGCCATCAATGAAGACTCCCTTGGTTTCATCTGGATAGGCACACGCAGCGGCCTGAACCGGTACGACGGCCATAGCTTCAGGGTTTACGACAATACGACCGGATTGAGAAATGTCTTCATCAACACCATTTTCAGGGATTCCAGGGGCCGGATATGGGTGGGAACCCAGGGCGGTGGGCTGTCAAGGTATGATTATGAAACGGGAGGATTCACATCCTTCATCAATGATCCACTGAAGCCGAATTCGATCAGTGATGACGATGTGCAGGCGATTGTTGAGGACACCTTGGGAAACCTTTGGATAGGAACCCATGAAGGCGGGCTTAACCTGCTGGATATGACAACGAACAGGATTACCCGCATCCCCCTGAATAACATCCTCCCTGCAGGATATCACATCGGGCGCATCAATACCATGCTGATGGAGAACGACACTTTGCTCTGGATCGGCACCCTTGACGGACTGTTTTATTTTAACCCGAAAAAAAATCAGGCTGTTCCTTTCCTTATCAATGGCAACCCGGTAAATGCAAGGATCCTTTGCCTCTTCAATGAAGGTCCGGACAAACTCTGGTTAGGCACCCAGACCGGGATTGTCCGGATCGACAAGGACCATCATGCGGCAGATTATATAACTTCAGGGAAAACAGGTCTTTCCAGCGATCTTGTTGTAGATATTAAGAAAAGTCCGGATGGCCGGATCATGATTGCCACTGATGGCGGGGGGCTGAATATTTATGATCCTGTATCAGGGGAGTATACGGCGTTCATGAACAATCCCAATTCCCCAAACAGCATCAGTAACAATTCTGTCTACACGATCTTTATCGACAGTTTCAACGGGTTGTGGGTGGGGAACTACATCGGGGGGATCAACTATTACAGCGAATACGACTGGAAGTTCCAGCCTGTCAAACATGAACTGAATGATCCCCAGAGCCTGTCCGATAACCATGTGAGGTGTTTTTACCAGGACCACCAGGGAACCCTGTGGATCGGCACGCTGGGCGGATTGAACCAGTATAACAAGGCAAAGGGCAAATTCAGAGTGTACACCGCTGATAAAAAGGATGCCAATTCACTGAGTTCCAATGCTGTCCTTTCGATCTATGAAGACCGCAACGACAAGATATGGGTCGGTACCTTCGGTGGCGGCATCTGTATCCTTGATAAACGCAGCAATACTTTCCGGAAATTCCGTCACCACGACGATCCGACCGGTTCACTTGACAAGGCAAACATATACAGCATTATCGAGATCTCCGGCAATAAATTATGCATGGCAAGCCTGGGAGGAATCTATCTGCTTGACCTGAATACCGACAGAATGAGGCGGTTCATGGTCAGCAACTCGCGGTTGTCGAACAATACCGTAAAGGTGCTTTGCAAGGATAAGTCGGGCATTATATGGGCCGGTACGAACCAGGGGGTCAACAGGTTAAACCCGGCTTCAGGTGAGATCAAGGTGTACCTGCATTCAAATGCAAATCCCAACTCCCTGTCGAATAACAGGGTTTTGTCAATTACGATTGCGAACGATGGTACACTCTGGATCGGCACCGAGGGCGGAGGCGTTTCCGTGTTCGATCCGGTCAATGAGAAGTTTTATGCCATTACCACCACCGAAGGATTGCCAGACAATGTTGTCAATTCGGTATTGCAGGATGACCTTGGGATGTACTGGCTTTCCACGAATAAGGGACTCGTTCGCTACGATCAGGCAACCCGGAAAATGAGGATATATACCAGTGCAGACGGACTTCAGGCCAATGAGTTCAATCAGAATGCCGCCATGAAGGCCAATGACGGGAACCTCTATTTTGGCGGAATAAATGGTTATAATGTCCTCTCACCGAGGAACCTGATTACGGACTTTTCCCCTCCAAGGGTAATTCTTACCGATCTCTATGTATCGAACAGGCTGGTAAACGTAGGGGATGATCAGAGCCCTTTAAACAAGCAAATGTTCCTCGAAAAAGAGATCACACTAAGTTACGAATCCACATTTGAGATCAATTTTGCTGCGCTCGGTTTTATAAACAAGGGGAAATACCAATATTCCTATATGATGAAGGGGTTATCGGATGAATGGACGGAATTTCGCGAGATCCGTTCGGCAAGCTATTCGAATCTGCCGCCGGGCCATTATTCGTTTATGGTAAGGGCGAGGAATAATGACGGGGTCCTGAATGAATCACCGGCAAACATCGAAATCAGGATATTGCCTCCATGGTGGAAGACATGGTGGGCCTTTACCCTTTATGCCCTGACGATCCTTGGGCTGCTGTTCCTGTTCATGCGCTACAATATTTCATGGATCCGCGTGAAGAACCAGCTTATTCTTGAACGAAAGGAAAAGGAGCAGATTGAGGCGCTGAACCAGATGAAACTTGGTTTTTTCACCAACATCTCACATGAGTTTAAAACCCCGCTGACGCTGATCCTCGGGTACCTTGACAACCTCAAGTCCAACAGTAACTTCAAGCAGTCAGATACTCTTGTAAACATTGAGAAAAATGCTCAAAGGCTTCTGATCCTCATCAATCAGCTTCTTGAGTTCCGCAAGGCTGAGAACGGATTAATGAAATTGAAGACCACCAAGGGGAATATTGTCAATTTTCTCATGGGGATAAAAGAGAATTTCGCTGAATTTGCCAGGATGAAAAACGTACAATTCGAATTGAACACTGCCGGTAACATTCCCGAAATATGGTTTGACGCTGAAAAAGTGGAAAAGGTCATTTACAACCTGTTGTCGAATGCATTCAAATATGTGAACCCGGGAGGAAAAATTGAAATAAACCTGGCATGTAAAGATACCGGGTTGTCAAGATCATCGGTCGGGGTTAAAAGTTACCTTGAATTGGTTGTGAGGGATACCGGGCAGGGAATTTCGCAGGAAGACCTGAAAAACCTGTTCAACAGGTTTTACCAGGAGTCAAAGGACAGCGCCCTCACCCAGAACACAGAAGGTTCGGGGATTGGCCTGGCCTACAGCAAAAAACTGGTGGAATTGCATCATGGTGAGATCAGCGTACAAAGCCAGCCGGGTAAAGGCTCTTCCTTCATCATCCGCCTTCCCGTGGGCAAGGACCACCTGAAGGATGACGAGATCAGGGAAGAGGTCAATGTCAAACTTAAACTGGATTACCAGCAATTGTCGGGCATTATACAGGAAGAAAGCCTGCGGCCTGATGTGGTCCCCGAGGTCAGCGAAAATATGCCGATCTTGCTTGTGGTGGATGATTATCCAATGATCTGCGGTGTCATCGTGGAAAAGTTCAGGCAGGAATTCCAGGTCATTACAGCCGGAAATGGGATTGAAGGATTGGAGAAGGCCAGGAAGTATGTGCCGGATGTGATCATTTCCGATATCCTGATGCCCGGCATGGACGGTATTGAGTTTTGCAGGCAAGTCAAGGAAGATATGCTGACCTGTCACATCCCGGTGGTCATGCTTACTGCCAAGAGCGACGATGAAAGCCAGATCGAAGGAATCAGGACTGGCGCCGATGCATATATCGCCAAGCCCTACAACCCCGAAATTTTACAGGTAACACTGAGGAACCTGGTTAATACCCGGAAGACGCTCCTGAATAAATTCTACGGGAAAGAGCATTTTATCCCTTCGGAAATGGTAAATAACAAGCTTGATGAAAAGTTTTTAAACAAGCTTATTCTACTGATCGAAGAATCGGCTGAACAGGAAACAATCGATATTGCCGTTCTCTGCCGTGAAATTGCCATGAGCAGGTCGGCCCTGTACCGGAAACTCAAGGCGCTCACCGGCAATTCAATCCAGGATTTTGTCCGCATGGTCAAGCTTCGCAAGGCCTCCCGGATGTTGTTGGAAACCACATCAACCATCGCTGAGATCGCTTACCTGTCGGGTTTTCCAAATACAAAGCACTTCAGCACAACATTCAAAAAGCAGTTCGGTAAAACACCTACTGAATACAGGCAGCGAGCCTGACCACTTCCTGCCCTTTTTATTATCTTTACGGCCCCGTCAACCATCATCAGACCATATGGCAGCAGGCTTTACGAAACTCATCAGACAGTGGATTTGTATCCATTACCTGTTAGTGCCATGCATCACGTTTTGCCAGCCCCTCCCTCCATTTTCCGACACTGCAACTGTGGCGTCAGTTAACGGGGAAGCCATTGCTACCGGGGAGTTCATGCTGATTGCCCGGCAGAAGAGGGCAAAAGTCATCCGGCATTTTGCGGAATTGTACCAATGTACTTATTCCGCCGGTTTCTGGGAAAAACAGTTCGATGGCCATACACCGGCTGCGCATCTCAAACAGGCGACCCTCGACACCATAACCTTTATTAAGATCCAGCAGTTAACGGCCAAACAAAACGGCCTTATTGATGATATTACCTATGCTGGGTTTCATAAAAAACTAAATGATGAAAATCTCCGGAGAAAAAATGCCGTTGCGCAGAAAAAAGTGATCTACGGACCCGTGCAATACAGCGAAGTCGTCTATTTCAATTACCTGTTCAGCAACCTGGTCATCAGCCTGAAGCAGAAACTGGATGAAAAAATATTCAGAATATCTGCGGAAAAACTGAGAGCACAATATGAGAAGGACAAAGACAGCCTTTACCGGAAGGGATATGTAACGAATGCACTGGTTTTAAGAGCGACTCCGATAGAAGTCAATAGCAGGGAACGGGAAGACTGGCAGGCGAAAGTCAAATTGCAGTGGAATGAAATAGCCGGTCGAAGCGGTGTCGGTGTTCGTGAATTCGAGAGCTGCTCAAGACTTGCGAAATCGGATGAACCTTACATCCTGGGCATCGAACAACTTGTCGTGAACGATTCTGTTCATGCGCCCGAAGAGGAGGATGTTTTTGTTACGATGATGAAAGAGAAGGCTGTTGAATTGAAGCCCGGCCAAACCAGCCAGGCTTTTCAATACCGGCAAGCGCTATGTGTTGTCCTCGTCACCGGGAGAACGTCGCTCGGGTACCGGTCATTTGAGGCATGCAGGGAAATCGTCAGATCAAAACTGCTTGATGAACTTTACCTGGATTATATTGCAGACCTTGCGAAAAAAGCTATTGTCAGAATCAATGAAAACAACTATAGCGCCATCAGGTTTTAAACGGTTGAAGATGATTGAACAGTAAATGAACCGAATTGATCGGTTGTGAAACCCCCCTGCAACCCATTCTGGATACTTTTACTTTTCCAAAAGGCAATCAACAGCTATTCATGCAAAAACCTTTACCTATGAAAAATATTCTGACTGTATCACTGCCGCAGCCGGGAAATCCTGGTGGCACTTCATGCAAAAGGGTGCATCTTCAGACCATGATGGCCATGGTGCTTTTCTTCCTTACAATCAACGGATGGGCACAACTCGTTCCCTTCGCCGAGAATTTCAGTTACGCGACCGGCAACCTTGTGGGCCTGGGAGGATGGACCCTGCAGGGTTCGGATATTACCAACCCCATCCTGGTGACCACACCCGGATTATTTTACCCGGGCTACCAGTCCTCGGGCATTGGCAATGCAGCGACGCTGGGCAAAAATGCAACCGGGCAGGATCTGTTCAATAACTTCACGGGCACGAATACCATCAATGCCGGGAGTGTCTATATTTCAGCGCTGGTGAAAGTCACAGCCGCCACCCGGCCGGGTGATTATTTCCTGAGTTTTAAAGAGACCCCGAATCCCGGACTGACCGTTTTCAAAGGCCGGCTTTACGCCAAGGACTCACTTGGGACAGGCAACCTCGTTTTTGGCATTACCAAGAGCACCAACAACAGTTCTGTACCCGTGAACTGGACACCCACGTATTACACATTCGGCGCAACCTACCTGGTTGTACTAAAATACACCTTTATTCCTGATATTGCCAACGATGTTGTGGATATCTATGTTTTCAACCCTGCAAATCCTTTCCCGATCACCGAACCGGCATCGCCCAATGCAATTGCCACCGATGCGGGAAGTGACGCAATAGGCCAGCGATGTGTTCAATTAAGGCAGGGAGGGCTGAACTCCCCGAACCTAATAGTTGATGGCATCAGGGTAGGCCAGTCATGGGCAGAAGCAGTAACACTGGATATAACCCCGCCTGTCGCTGCCTTCGTTCCTGCAAGCGGTGCAACCAATGTGATAACCGCGGTCATCCCCACCATCACCTTCAATGAGCCGGTTAGAAAAATTGACGGAACAGCAGTTGCCGATGCCGACCTGGCAACCCTGGTCACCTTTAAAAAATCCAATTCTTCAGGCGCAAACGTTGCGTTCACCGCAACCATCGATGCGACAAAAACCATCATCACCGTCACACCTGCCGCGCCGCTGCTGAATTCCCAGCTTTATTACCTCGCCGTAGGCCCGGTTGAAGACGGCGCCGGAAATGAATCATTGACGCAAAGCGCGACATTTACTACTGTCGGATCCGGGGTTAGCAACGATGCAACCCTGAGCGACCTTAAGGTGGACGGAACAAC
This sequence comes from Bacteroidales bacterium, assembly GCA_038212325.1. GTDB lineage: Bacteria > Bacteroidota > Bacteroidia > Bacteroidales > FEN-979 > CAIVAT01. The sequence continues at coordinate 9,429 of JBBQUQ010000009.1, read as the reverse complement.
GGTGGCAGGATTCGCCCCTGCAACATTGTCATATTCCATGTCACTCCCATATGGTACCACCATAGTTCCGACAGTAACAGCCACCCCCAATTATGGCATGGCAACCATGGTCATTACCCCTGCTGCGGCGATACCGGGCACGACGAATGTCGCGGTCACCGCTGAAGATGGCATTACCCAGTTAACCTATTCGGTCACTTTCACGCTGGCACCTCCAAGCAACGATGCAACGCTGAAATGGATCAAGTGGGGTCCGGCAACCGAAACAGCCAACAAGGTGCTGGTGACCGGTTTTGATGCCGCCACCCTTTCTTACAGCATCACCCTTCCTGCTGAGATAACGGCTGCAAACATGGCGGCCCTGGCCAATTTCACCCCGGGCGCCGGTTTGCCGGATGCAATCGCCGCGGTGACCCAGCCGGTCAATCTCACCGGTACACTGGCGGAGCGTACGGGAACTGTCCTGGTCACCGCACAGGACGGGACCACATCCATTACCTACACTGTTATTTTTACCGTATATCCTGCAACCACCTTTAATTTCAAAGAGGGATTCCTGGTGAATCCACCAACCGGATGGACTCCATCTGCAAATATTGGATCAACCACTGTTGCGAACAATGTTGGGATTTATCCCGGTGTGACTTCCCCGAAATTCAAATGGGTCACCCCGACCGACGGAGGCACCCTTACCACTGGGGCGAACAACACCGCTGGCAGGCTTGAGTTCTTTGTGAAAGTTCTTGACAACCAGCCGGCAAATAACCTCCACCTTTATATTGAAAAATCATATGATAATACGGTCTGGACGCTGGTAAGCCAGGACCCGATGCCATTGACAGGAAGCACCTCCAACTGGCACCAGGTGATTCTCACTCTGAATGACGACAACTCGTCGCTCTATCTGCGGTTCAGGGCGTCAGCCACGAACGGGAACAACTCAACCGGGCTGTTTTACCTCGATGATATCAGCCTTACATCCTATACGTCGGCCGATGCCAGCCTGAGTGATCTGAAAGTGGATGGTGTCACGGTCGCTGGTTTTGCTTCCAATATTCTGAATTATAATTTTATACTGGCCCCCGGGACAACTGTTGTTCCGGTTGTGACAGCAACTCCGGCACAACCCACCGCAACAAAGATCATTAACAGCGCTCCTGCAATACCAGGAATTACAACCGTTATAGTTACAGCACCAAATGGGATGAACACGATGACCTACAGCGTAAATTTCTCGCATGCACTGGTCGCGCCGGCAAACCTCGATGCTGCCGGGCCTGTTTCTGGCGCGGTAAACCTTTCGTGGACAGATCCCAACTACAATGAAACAGGTACAAACATTGAGCGGAGACCTGCCAGCGGCTTGTTTTCCCTGATAGGAACCGTGGGTGCGGATGTAACAACTTACACCGATATTGTGTCCCAACCACTCAATCCCGACCTTTTTGTACCGGCAGACAGGTTTAGCGCAGTTAGCTTCACCTCCGGTGTTAAATTCGCCGACGTCATCAATTATAAAGGTGTTCCGACTTCATTGTACCTGGATGTATATGAACCAACCGGCGACAATACGATGGGCCGGCCGATGATCATATGGATCCACGGCGGTGGGTTCAGGACTGATTCTTACCGCACGCAGGGCTATATCGTGGATTACTGCAACCGGTTTGCCAAACGTGGGTATGTCTGCATATCGATCGATTACCGGCTCCGCGAGGCCATCGATATGCCAACCCAGGCTTCGGAATACCCTGCCCTCCAGGACGCAGCCCGCGATGCGAATGCCGCCATCGACTGGGTGCGCGCACACGCCGCAACATATCACATCGATCCAAACCTGATCTTTGTCGCAGGCGGCTCTGCAGGCGGGAGGACCACCCAGACAGTCTGCCAGTTCAACGGCCCCGATCCTACTGCCTTGTATCCGCCTGAAAACCTTTACCTTACTGCACCATGGAACAAGACGGGCCTTGTGGCCAATGCCACCCTTTGGGGAGGGCTTGAACCTGAAATGCGCGGCTGGGTTTACCCTTACCTTCAACCTTATGACAGCCCGACCGTACTGGTCCATGGCAGCGCCGATGTGACCATACTCCCGCAATACAGCATCGATCTTGACGACACCCTCACATCAACCGGGGTTACAAACGAGTTACATATAATTCAGGGGGCAACACACAGCTGCCTCGGACATGAAACCGAGATCTCAGCCTGGGTTGCGGCATTTTTTGCCCAGGAATGGAAAATGGTGAATTGTGAAGTCACTTCCTACACCTATCGTGTGCGTGCATTTAACAGTTTTGGAAATTCTCCATATTCAAATATCGATTCCGTTACGGTGAGTTCTTTGCCTGCAGCGGCCGGATCGATCAGCGGGCCGACAACTGTTGAGCAGGGGCAGACAGGCGTGGCATACAGCATACCCGCCATTCAAAATGCAACCGGCTATTCCTGGACATTGCCATCCGGGGCCTCAATCACGTCGGGCAGCAATGCCAACAGCATTGTGGTCAGCTTTTCTCCAATTGCCGTTTCCGGCATAATGACCGTGAAAGGGACCAATTCCTGTGGAAACGGACCTGCTTCCCCGAATTTCAATATTACGGTCACTGTTCCGGTGCCGGCACTGACCCTTCTTGCGAATGTGGTGGTTCTGCCGACCGAAACAAAGTGTTACAACGCAACGCAGACCATTACCGTGGCAGGCAACGGGAGCACCTTTGTTATGCAGGCAGGGGCCCACGCCACAATGATTGCCGGACAAAATATCCTCTTCCGGCCGGGAACGACCATACAAGCGGGTGCTTATTTATGGGGCCACATTACCACCAATTCAACTTATTGCGGTATAATTGCAGGACCTTCAGCTCCGATAACTGCCGCAGTTGAACCGGGGGCAGGATTACCGAAGCCAGGGTTCAAAGTTTACCCAAATCCCACACCGGGAATGTTCACACTCGAGATGTCGGGGAATGAAAAACCCGGACCGGCAAGCGTTGCTATTTTCAAAATGACCGGTGAACGACTGATGACCCAAACTCTAAACGGTGGATCGAGTCACCAATTCAGCCTCGAAGGGCAGCCGGCGGGCATCTATATTCTCAGGATCATGGACACTGATATGGTTGGCACGGTGAAAATCATAAAGCAATGATCGCTCGATGGCGTTGAGCGGAACGTTTTAAATCATACTTTTATTATTTATTCTGATGTTCCGAATAGTTAAACATATGAAAGTTTGTGCAGCGGGTCTTCTCTTTTCCGCATTACTGCTGGCACAAGGCATAGCAACCCGTGCACAAACTTTCAATCCCGCCGCTGATTCGTACATTCATGATGCAAACCCGGCCGTGAATTACGGGACTGCCATAATCCTCAACGTGAAGAAAGGGAATTCCGCCAATTTCCGGAAAGGCTACGTGAAATTTGACCTCACCGCTTCGGGAGTCGGCCCGATCACCAGTGCGATTGTAAGGCTTTATGCCACCACATCAACGGCCATAGGCATGAATGTTCACCAGGTTTCAGATGTCTGGACTGAAACCGGGCTCACATGGAACAACGCGCCGCCGGAAGGGGCTGTCATCACAATGATTTCACTCCCGGCCTCACCAGGTTACAATGAATGGGATGTAACTTCGTATGTGCAGGGCCAGTTCACAGCCGGCGATAAAGTGATAAGCCTGGTGTTCTATTCGGCAGCAGTAAGCTCTTCGACAATCGCATTCAATAGCCGGGAAGCATCGGCTAACAGGCCTGAGCTGATTATAAATGCAAGTATTTCGCCTCCTGCCGCTCCTACAGGCCTCACGGCGGCAAGCGTTTCGCCAACCCAGATCGACCTCGCCTGGGCTGACAATTCAACCAACGAATCGGGCTTCAGCATTGAGAGCAGGACGGGGGTAAATGCTTTTGCAGAGGTTGCCTCGGTTGGGGCAGGTGTCACTGCCTGGTCCGACAACAGCCTGGCGGCAGGGTTGTCAGTTACATACAGGGTTCGTGCCTGGAATTCAAACGGCTACTCCGCCTATTCCAACGAGGCCACGGCAACAACGCCCAGTCCCGGGATCATATCCTATTACGTGGATGCAACGGGCGGCAACGATGGCAACACCGGCCTGTCGCCGGCTGCCGCCTGGAAAACGCTGACAAAGGTTAATACAACAACCTTTTACCCCGGTAACAGGATCCTCTTCAAAGCCGGGGAGGTATGGACCGGGCGGCTCTATCCGAAAGGATCCGGCACCTTGGGAAGCCCGGTGATCATCGACCTTTACGGCACGGGCAGTAAGCCCCTCATCGATGGTAACGGCATGACCGGCACAGGGGTTGTTTATCTCTACAACCAGCAATACTGGGAGATCGGCAATCTGGAGATCGTCAACAATGCAGCCACAGGCGGTGACAGGAGGGGCGTGCGGATCGAAGCCGAAAACTACGGCACAGCCAATCATATATACCTGACCAACCTGAACATTCACAACATCAAAGGCCTGGTGGGGCAGGGACGTCCTGAAAAGAGAACCAGCGGTATCGGTTTCGGCATTGTGGATGTGGCCACCCAGGAAACCCATTTCAATGATATCCTGGTTGAAAATTGCGTGATCACCTCCTGCGATAACCAGGGAATCATCACTGAGTGTGTTTCAGGCGACGGCTTTGACCCGTACTCGGCGGAATGGAATTCGATGAAGATCACCAACGCGGTGATCCGCAATAATACAGTTTCAGATATTTCTAAGAATGCAATGATTATCAGGTTGTTAGATGGTGGAGTGGTCGAGTACAACCTTTGCTACAATACCGCCAACGGCATCACCGGGAACACCATTTTCTCCGCCTCCTGCACCGGCACAGTGTTCCAGTACAACGAAGGCTACGGCAACCATTCGCCGGATGCAGACGGGAGTTTTTATGATGCCGACCTGAGGTCGCCCAATACATATTGGCAATACAGTTACAGCCATGACAATGCACACGGTTTATTCTGGACATGCACTGTTCAAGCCGATGCAAACGTGGTATGCCGGTACAATATCAGCCAGAACGACCAGGGAATTATTTTCTGCATCAATTATCCTGTCACATCGGTGAAAGTATACAACAATACGGTCTATTGCCCGGCAAACCTGTCGCCGATCATCATTTCAGAGCGTAACAACGGCGGAAGCGGATCCAGGACCTACACTTTCAACAACAACCTGATATACAACCTCAGCCCGACTGCCAGCTATGATTTCACCTTGGGATATTCCCGCACAATTGACTATAACTGTTTCTGGGGAATTCATCCTGCTACTGAACCTTCAGATTCTCATAAAGTTACAGCCGATCCAAAATTGGCGAACGCAGGCAGCGGAGGAATTGGCATCATTACCGTAGACGGTTATAAACTCCTTGCAAATTCCTCATGCATCAATACCGGTAAAAGCATCGCCGGCAACGGGAACAAGGATTACTGGGGAAACCAGCTATACAACGGGGCGCCCGACATCGGGGCCCATGAGTTCACCCTTCCCCCGTCAGCTCCGACCAACCTGGCCCCGACAGTCACCCCGCCCAGCCAGTTAAACCTGAACTGGACAGATAATTCATCCAATGAGTATGGTTTCAGGATAGAGCAGAAAAAGAATTCAGGGTCATATATGCAGACTGCTGTCGTTGGTGCGGGTGTGAACACATACAGCACTAGCAGCATCTCACTCGACACCTCTTATATGTACCGTGTTTGTGCCTTCAATGCGGCAGGTAATTCCGCCTGGTCAAATGAGGCCATCGCTACAAACCGTTGGACAGGGAGCATGAGCAGCGATTGGGAAAATGGCAGCAACTGGGAAGCAAATGTCATTCCTGATACTGCAACATATGTGACAATTTCACCCACTATCCCGGGCCCGGTGATTGGCTCCACAATCACGTTGCGTGATCTCAGGGTTGCTGCAGGGGCCGTTCTCACCGTGGCATTCGGTGGATTCCTCATCATGAACAACAACCTGATCATTGCAGGTGAAACGGTTCCGGGGCAAACTATCTCCTCTTACATCAGGACAGCGTTTGATCATATAAGAAACCCTTATAAATAGAATTGAAACCAGGATTGACAAGCAAAAGGGTTATATTTGTTTTCAGCGCAGGAATAAGGTACTATGAAACACAAAAATTTTATACTCTGTCAGTCAGTTCTGATCGTATTATTGGTCATCATGGTATTTTTTATTATCTCCATGATCTAGTTACAAACCAGCTATTTAATCATAATCAAAAACATAAACGAGATGATGAAACGATTATTAAAATTAGGTGCGGCTTCTGTCATGTTCCTTTGCCTTGGTTCAATACAACATCTATGTGGCCAGGTACTCATGGCTGATAATTTCGATTATCCCGCTGGCGACTCCCTTACCAAGCATAACTGGATCCAGCAGCAGTCTAACGCCTTGAATCCGATCATGGTAAATAACGGGGGCCTGACTTACACCGGTTATGTGGGCTCGGGAATCGGCAATTCGGCAGCACTCGGAACGGATGGCCAGGATCTGTTCAGAGGGTTTGTCAAGCAAACACAACCCGGCACACTATACCTGACGTGCCTTGCAAAGGTTACTGCCGCGACAACGGCGGGTGACTTTTTTATTTCCTTCAAGGAATCGGCTACATCGCCAACCAATGTAAATTACCGCGGACGAGTCTGGGTGAAGGCCAATGCATCCAACAACATTGCCTTCGGGGTGACCAAGGGTGCCATGACCGCGCCCATGGTCCCGAATTACACAGGTTATTCCTATAGCCTGAATACTACCTACCTGATTGTGATGAAATTTACCATTGTTGCAGGAACTGTCCCCAACGACAGCGCCCAACTGTTTATTAATCCTGTGATCGGAAGCCCGGAGCCGTCCGTTGCATCCGTGATATGTCCTGATGTCAATTCAGGTACTGATCTGGGCCTCGGGTCTGTTCTGTTGAGGCAGGGAACCATTGGTTCATCGCCAAACGTTATTGTTGATGGCATAAGAGTGTCAAAGACATGGCAATCGGCGATCATAGTGAGCAATGTTTCGACACTAAGCGACCTGCAGGTTGATGGTACAACCCTTGCCGGTTTTGTTCCAGGCGTTTTTACTTACAATGATACGGTTCCCTTCGGGCAGCCTTCGGTTGTGCTGAATTCCACCACATCCTGCGTCCTCGCAACCCAGGTGACCAACACGGCCACAACGATACCCGGGACCTCCACTGTGGTTGTCACTGCTGAAAACGGGACAACGACCAGCACCTATACCATCACCCACGGATATTTTTTTTACAATGTGCAGGTTTTCGCAGCACCCTCCGGAACTGGAACAGTGACGGGCGGAGGCGTTCTTCCGGGCGGAATTCCGACAACGGTTACTGCAACACCGAACACAGATTACCTATTTGTTAACTGGACCGAATTTGGAAATGTCGTCAGCACCAACCCGGTCTACATATTCACACCCTTTTATAGCACTGATCTTGTCGGGAATTTTGCACAAGCCTTCCTGGTAACAGCGACAGCCTCGCCTGCTGCAGGCGGAACCATTGCGGGGGCAGGACAGGTTCCATCAGGGGGTACCGCGACATTAACAGCAACCCCTGCAAGCGGATATATATTTGAAAACTGGACCGAGAACGGAAATGTGATTGGCTCAAATCCCGTCCTGGTTCTCGCGAATATTACTGCAAACCATGATGTTGTTGGTCATTTTACCCTGAGCGCCAATACGTTTACTGTATCAGCTTCGTCCAATCCTCCCGCTGCCGGTGTGATCACCGGGTCGGGGAATGTGCCCGCCGGAGGCAGCATCACACTTACAGCTTCCCAGAACTGGGGCTACGTTTTTGTGAACTGGACCGAAAACAGCATCGTCATCGGCACCTCGACTTCGCTCACATTTATCAATGTGCAGGCAAACCATTCGGTCATAGCGAATTTTCGTGATGTGGGAGTGGGTGTATCGGAACAAAATAACAACGATACCAGGGTTTTTCCGACTATTTCGAACGATATGTTCAATGTGGAAGCTTCTTGCCCGATCGGGGAGATCCTCGTGTTTGATATGACAGGTTCCCTTGTACATAAACAGAAAACAGAATTGAACTCCGCTGTCATTTCCGCTTCATTATGGAACAACGGCACCTTCGTGATCAGGATCATTACCGCTGATCGTGTTTATACCCGGAGAATTATCAAAGCAGATTTGTAACCGTTAAAAACAGATAAAAGATGAAAAAATCATTACTAAACAGAACGTTTTCACTAATCCTGCTGATGCTCCTTACAGGTTCATTGTACGCGCAGGTGTATCATTTCCAGGAAGGTTTTGCAACCAACGCACCTCCTGCCGGCTGGATAACAACAAACGTGGCCTGGTCGACCACGCACAATAACGGACTTTTTCCCGGCCTTTATTCCGCCAAACTAAAACCCAACGAGTCATTCCTGATCTGCAAGGTGGTCAACACGGCAGATGTACTGAAATTTTATTGCCAGGTAAGGGATACAACAGTTGCAACCAATTTTCACCTGATGATAGAGAAATCGACCGACAAGCTTGTCTGGACCGAAATATCGAAGGATCCCTTCAATAAAGCCGATACGAACTGGCAGGTGATTAATGTGGATGTGAAGGACAATTCATCCGTGTTGTACATCAGGTTCCATGCAATTGCCCAGGCTGGAACAGCGGCACTCGGGCTCTGCTACATCGACGATGTGAGTATCACCAAACTGGCTGTCTCCCCCTCGGATGCCACGCTGACCGACTTCACTTACAACGGAACAACCATCGAGGGATTTACCGCCGGCACGCTTCAGTATTCCGTCGAAGTTCCCTACTACGTTGAACAGGTAGCCATGGGAGGCACGCCAAACAACCCTGCCGCCGCCCTCACCATCACCAACCCTTCAAATATGCGCGGCTCCGAGGCTGAGCGCACCGGTAAAGTTCTTGTGAAAGCCCCCGACGGCGTAACGACCAAAACTTACCAGATCGTTTTCACCGTGTCAAAGTATATCTATCAAACAGGATTTCCTGTATCCGGGAACCCATTGATCCCTTTCCTGGGCTGGACAACTGCCTATACCCTGGTGGCCACGATAGTTCCGATGGGAGATCATGGTACATTCCTCGGGACCTACGCGTTTAAATTTGTAAGAGGCCAGCCCGATAAGATCGGTTTTCTTAACACCGCGAAATATGTTAAATCAGACACACTTGGTTTTTGGCTTGCAGTGGACCAGGGCGACGGGTCTGAAAAAATGCTGATTGAGAAACGCGTGCTTGGCGGGGTAAAGCAGACCATTGCCAACCTTACTGCAACTGACCTGAGCCTCGATTGGAAGGAATTCAAGTTTGCCATCAAGGAAAACGACAGCACGGAGATCATATTCACCCCGACGATAAC
>JBBQUQ010000008.1:0-58141 GCA_038212325.1 Bacteroidales bacterium | reverse complement strand
TCCAGTTGAGATTTTTCCTTTTTACTCCTTCGGTAAAGGGGTGCAAAACCATGTTCTTTGAGTAGGTTGTGAACATAGTTATAACGCAGGTCATAGCCCTGGGCCTGCCCCATTGCCACAATATCATCACAGGAATAATTGTATTTGCGAAGTTTGATAATGAAGGTTTCTATTTCATTTGACCGGTCAATTGGTTTGCGACCTAAAACCTGATCCTTGAAAAACAGATCAGTGTCCGGACTTTGCTTAAGACGAGTCCTGAAATCCTGGGACATCCAATAAAAAGACTTTAACGTATACCCGTATTTAGCGGCAACGATCTCAGCTTTCTGCCGGTAGTGAAAAAACTCCCGAAGGGCATCATACTGCTTTTTAACAGCAAGGTTCATCTGGTTGAAATATTCTTCTGGCGTCATATATTTATAGGTATTTAATAACACTATAAAGATAATACAAATTGTTTAAAATAATATAAAAAAGTTATCAACTCAATATTAACAGGCTTTTTGAAATTATTGTATGGTTTTTATAATTTCTTTGATTCTACAAATAAACATTTATTACCTATAGCAAAAAGTAAATATTAAATCGAATTCAAGGATTAACATCCTGAATTTCAATGCTATTAATTTTTTGACAGTTCAAAGAATTATAGGTAATTTAGCTTGTGAAAATCCGTGATTATCAAAAGAGAATAAGAAATTCATCTATGGTCTCATCAAACAGGGAGCCAGGGCGAAAGAATTCGAACTTGGACTACCGGAGGATATTGGCAGTTACTCAGTTACTCAGTTACCATGTTACTCGGTAACCATGTGCATTCCCCGCACCCCCTGCATTCTACGTATTGTAAAACTTCAGCTCCCCCTTCACCAGCAGGTCGCGTTCGCTCATGCGCCGGTAGGTGAGGCCTTTGAGTTCGACTTTCACGCCGTTCACCGTGCCTTTGTTCCATTTCAGCAGCCACTCGCCGCCACCAGGGATGTCGCCGGAGTTCAGTTTAACCAGGGCGGTCGAGCTCCTGAGGCTGGGCAGCCCGATGTTGAACGAAAAGGCCACCAGCGCGCCAATCTGGTCGTCGTTGAGGGCTACTTTCAGCTCTTTGCGCACGGCGATTTCGTATGCTGCATATTCGCGCAGCAGCAGGTCGTCGGCCTGGCGCGCGTCGAAGCCGAGGAATAGTGCGAGCGCCCTGGCGTAATTTTCCTGCCCCCTCACCATTTTTTTTGTAACCGGGTCAACGACGGCGTGTCCCCAGCCGATGGTCCAGATGCCAACGGGATCCATTTTGGGCTGGAGCCCGATCGTTTTAAGATCACCGTCGTGCAGACTTTCATAATGTTTGATCAGTTCAAGTGCTTTGGTGGAGATTGCCATATTAAGTTATTGTTATATTTTTAACGATGAATTTAGCCATGTTTCAAAAAGGAAAATCATATGCTGACATACTCGATCTTCTGCCCGCCTTTGCGGATATTGTCGTTCACCGAGGCATAAAACTCCATGTAGGTGGGTTTGGAGGTAAGCACGGCATCGCGCACCACGCCATCCTTTCCCTGTAGGGTGCCGATGGTTTTCCCCAGGATGAGGCAGCCCTCCGTATCGGTGATGGTATTGCCGGTATGGATCAGGATAAATTCGTAGCCGGGAACGTTCTGCACCCAGATCATGTCGTGTCCGAGTTTGGGAGAGAAATGGGGTGAAAAGCGCGTTCCCAGGTCATAGGTGCCAAGGGGGATGCATGTTTCTCCTTTTATTTTTGTGGTACGGGCTGCATCTTCGATCGAAAAGCAGAAAAATTTATCGCGCACAAATACGCGGCTTATCTCACAATCGGGGTGATGTATGAAGCGTTCAATTTTTACAAGTGCCATAATGTTCAGTTTTTGATTTACCTACTCGTTTCAATACCGCTTTTCGGCTTCCGCGGGGGAATATTCATTAATTTGACCTAACAAAGGTATAGGAAATAAATACAAAAAGCAAATTGTAAAATTTAAAAGGGTGACAAGGTATCAAGATAACAAGGGAGCACGCTCCTGCATTGCCTGCATTTTTTGCATTGTTTGCATTCCCTTCATCTACACCTGCCGGTCGTCTTTGCTTTTTCCTCCTATTTCGATCACAAATTTTTGGTTTACCAGGAAGTCAGCCTTTTCGTGCAGGCAAATTTCATGACCCATCGTCAACTGGTTTAGGGCAAATGTTTCCCTCAGGCTCCCGGCATTCACAAAATCAGGATTCAGCGCATAAAACAAAACTGCCTATCACCTTTAAGCAAGTTTAGACTTTAATACAAATTTTAACCTAGTGTCATGTTAATCATGAATTGACTGATAAAGTCTTTTCAATTTCACCCTTGCTTCCTTGTTTGTAAACTGCCAATTTATTTTACTGTTTTTACTATTTCTATGGAATTGCCACGCATCAACTTCCTCTTTAATTATTGTCATATCTGGGATATGTCTGCTTAAACATTGTCCATTTAGCACAAGCCATATTAAGCCAACTACCATGTTTTGGGGTAAAGACAAATTCAAATCTGTCCCATATTCTTTTTGCCTCTTCTGGTTCAAATGTTTCATAGAATGCAGATGCAGCATGGGTTTTAAAATTATCCATGACCAATGTGATTTTCTTTGCTTCGGGATATTGTTCATCAGCAACCCCTTTTACAAACACTGCCCAATCCTTTTTAGTTTTGAATTCAGTGACCTCCACAAAACGTTTGCCTTTCAACGGCTCATTTGCCATAAATATATTTACCACGCCATGGCGAATATATTCATAATCTACCCTGGCTTCTTGTCCCGGTATCATGGCCATTGATGGGCGTCCTTCTTCTATTAATTGCTTGGGGGATTCATCCATACAAACTATCGACGCGCGCAAGCAGTGGTTCCGAAAGTCATTCGTCATTCGTAAATCTTGTTCATTCCTCAATAGTAAGTACATTTGCCTCCATCAAATGAATAAGTACGACGTCATCATCATCGGTTCCGGCCTGGGCGGGTTGCTTTGCGGGTATATCCTTAGCAAAGAGGGCTTCAAAGTTTGTATCCTCGAAAAACAAAGCCAGACCGGGGGCAACCTGCAAACCTTCACCCGGCATGGGCACAAATTCGAGACCGGTGTACACTATATTGGCGCATTGGGCCCCGACCAGGTGTTGTCAAAATATTGGAACTATTTTGGACTGATGAATAAACTCTCCTTTCAACAACTTGACCCGGATGGTTTTGACATGGTTGCATTTGGAGATGAGGAATTTCAGCTAGCCCAGGGTTTCAAAAATTTCACTGAACAACTGCTCCGGCATTTCCCGGATGAGAAACAACCCTTGAACGAATATATCCGTATGATTCAGGAGGTTGTTGCTGCCTTTCCACTATACAATCTTGAATTACCCACCGATCATCGTGAATATCACTATACTACCCAAAGTGCGGTTGGACCTTTGGAACAATTGAAACGACCCAATTATCCATCATCCCGAGTCCCTTTATCCTCCGTTCTTGCAGGCAACAACTACCTGTATGGAGGTAGCCCTTTAACTCCGCTACATGTCCATTCACTGATCAATCATTCATTTATATCGGGCGCTTACAGGATTGTTGGGAGCAGCGACCAGGTTTCCCAGGCCCTTGTTCAATCAATCAGATCCATGGGTGGAACCGTCATCGTAAAGCGTGAGGTTGTCGGGATTGAACAACTTGAGCAGAAATTTCTCCTCAGAACCAACAACAGGGAACTCTTTCTGTCTAACATGCTAATCTCGGGCATTCATCCTGCAAAAGTACTAACCGTTATGCAGCCTGAAATGTTGCGCCCTGCTTACAAAAAGCGAATTGTATCGCTGCAGAACACGACATCATCCTTCATTTTATACCTTTCGGTCAGGCCCGGTACCTTTCCGTACATCAACCATAACTATTATTATCACACATCGCCCGAAACCTGGGATGAATCTTCAGCAACAGGTCAGCAATGGCCAAAAATGTACCTGGTCTCAACAGGCTGCCACATTCCGGATCAGAAGTTTGCAGAAACCGTGACCATCCTCACCTACATGCGTTATGATGAGATGGCAGCATGGGAAAACACCACAACGGGAAAGAGGGGTCCGGCGTATCTTGATTTTAAAATGCATAAGGCTGAACAACTCCTGAAGCTGGTTTTGCAAAAATTTCCCGGCTTGGATGCAGCCATAGAACACATGGAAATTTCCACGCCTCTCACCTATCGCGACTATACAGGCATCCCTGAAGGATCGCTTTATGGAATTCAGAAAAACTACCATGAACCACTGCTGACCACCGTCATGCCCAAAACCAAAATTCCGAATTTTTATTTTACCGGGCAAAATACGAATCTTCACGGGGTTCTTGGTGTAACCATTGGTGCTGTGGTGACCTGCGGCAACATTCTCGGACTTGAGTACCTTCTTAAAAAAATCCAGCATGGCTGAGCACAGGCATCGACGAAGAAAGAGGCTATGGCTGTCTGTCGCGGCGGTATTGGCCATTCTTGCGCTGGTGTCGGTATGGTTTCACTTCAGAACATTAATCGAGCCACCGGTAGCCGACAGTGCAGGATATGCCAGCCAGGATGTTGAAAATCCCGCCTCCGGCTTTTACCGTATCGGCCCTAACTGGCTGAAGCGAAGTTCAAGCGGATTATGGGAAATGTACGTCGAAGGAAAACCGTTCGAACGTGGGGTAATTAGCGGAAAGCTATCAAAACACCTCATTGTCCTGCAGGAAAAGGCGTTCATAGATCAGATCAGGGAGATGATCCCATCAGGTTTTTACCTGCGTTTTCTGAAATATTTCATCTATTGGTTTAACCGCGACCTTGACCGGTATCTCACAGATGAATACAAACTTGAAATTTACGGGATATCCCGGTCAGCTTCTGATCAATTTTCGTTCATCGGATCAAACTATCAGCGCCTGCTGAATTATCATTCGGCTCATGACATCGGCCATGCCTTGCAGGATTACAGCCTGGTGGGATGTACCAGTTTCGGCGTTTGGAACGATAAATCGAAAGACAGTTCCCTGATCATCGGGCGCAATTTTGATTTTTATGTGGGGGATGAATTCGCTGAGAACAAAATCATCTGTTTTGAAAAACCTGAAAATGGCTATGGCTTCATGATGGTAACCTGGGGAGGAATGATTGGTACGGTATCGGGCATGAACGAAGCAGGCCTGACTGTTACCATCAACGCCGCCAAGTCAGAAATTCCGGCGTCTGCGAGAACTCCGATATCCATTCTGGCGCGCGAAATTCTGCAATACGCCAAAACAATCAGTGAAGCTTATGAGATTGCGAAGCAACGCGAAACATTCGTGTCAGAATCAATTCTCATTGGTTCTGGTGCAGAGAATGAGGCAGCCATCATCGAAAAATCGCCCTATAAAATAGCGTTGGTGACCTCCGGCAATGGTTCAATTCTGTGTGCCAACCATTTTCAATCCCGGGAGTTTGCATCAGATCCGCTGAATATCCGGAATAAAAAGGAGAATGCATCCGTTTATCGTTACAACCGGCTTTCGCAGGATATCGCCAGCAACATCCCCTTGGATTACTCGGGCGTGGCAGCCATTCTTCGCGACCAGCAAGGGATGAATGGTGCCAACATCGGCATGGGCAACGAGAAAGCGATGAACCAGCTTATCGCCCATCATTCGATCATCTTCTTGCCGGGAAAATTGCTCGTCTGGGTCTCAGGTTCGCCTTGGCAGATTGGGCCATATGTATGTTACGACCTATATAAAATTTTTCATAACTTTGCCGGGCTTCAGCGAAAGGTTGAAATAACAGAACCGGACAAAACCATTCCGCCGGATTCTTTTCTCGGGTCAAATGATTACAAGCATTTCATGCGATTCAGGGAGATGAGAAAACAACTGAGACAAATGTTTCAGTCAGGGAAAACCGATTCGCTGCCAGGTTCTTTTCTTGATGAGTTCCGGACTTCTAATCCCATGTATTACGAGGTTTTTGACCTGATTGGTGATTATTATTCCCAAAAGGGGCAGTGGAGACTTGCACAGACGGAATATCGGCATGCATTGTCGCTGGTTATTCCCCGTTGGAATGAAAAGGAACGAATCATTAAAAAACTTGCTGCATGTAATGTTAAAATTAAAAATTGATCCATGAAATTTAAACTGATATATCCCAGGTGGGAAAAACTCGAAGGACAAACCATCTTCAACCTCCCACCCCACGGACCGGTGGTTATGGCCGCCGAGGTACCTGATAATGTGGAAATTGATTTCACCGATGAAAATGTAGAAGAGCTGGTAATCGACGGAAGTCCTGACCTGGTTGGTATTTCGATGATGCTCACGACCCAGGTTAAGCGGGGTTGGGAAATTGCCGACCAATACCGGAAACTTGGCAAAAAGGTCATTTTCGGCGGAATTTCCACCATGCTGCATGCGGAAGAGACCATGCTGCACGCCGATTCGGTATTCCTTGGAGAGGTAGAGGGGCGACTTGCCCAGGTTTTCCAGGACTTCGGGAAAAATGACCTCAAGAAAATCTATAATTTCATGAGCAAGCCTCCGGATATGAGCCTGATTGGCCCTGCAAACCGCAATATCCTGAAAAAAGACCTGTATTATCATAAAGGATTCCGCATGGTTGACCTTTTTCATGCTTCCCGCGGGTGTATTTATGATTGCTATCCCTGTGCCGTTCGTTACCTTGGCGGCCGTGGTTTCCGCCCCCGGCCGATTGACCGGGTTGTGGAGGAACTTTCACAAATGGACAATAACAGGCTCTTCATCGTTGATAATTCCCTTGCCCTTGATACGCAATGGGAAAAAGACCTCTTCAAGGCCATGATCCCATTGAAGAAGAAATGGGTGAGCCATACCATCGAAGATAAAGATGAAGTGCTTGATTTAGCTGCACAGGCCGGAGCATGGTATGTGTATCAGGCAGTGTTTGATACATCTGATTATATAAAGAAACGAATTAAGCAATACCACGAATATGGCATCGCGGTTGAGGGTACCATTTTACTGGGCCTGGACAACCAGACCGAGGATGATATCAAGCGGCTCGTTGACTTCCTGCTGGAGATCGAATTAGACCTGGCAGAGTTCACCGTTCTTGCACCATTTCCCCATACGAAAGCGTATAGCGATCTTTTAAAACAGGGACGGATCTTCGATACAGACTGGAACCATTACAATGCCGGGAAAGTGGTTTATCATCCAAAACACATGTCGGCTGAGAGGCTCGCCGAACTATACCAGTATGCCTGGGATACCTTTTACAAAGATGAACCTCAGACCATGAAAATGTTCAACCTGATCAACAAGGTTGTTTCCCGTGAAATTGCCGATGGCACTTATACTCCGCGCCGGCGTGATATCGCAGACCTGAGCTTCGGTAAAAAAGTTCCCAAAGTCGCTTAACCAACCCGCTCCTTGCCCAATGGAAATAAACCCCGACTTCAGCAAATACATGGACCACTACTTCGACTTCTCAGGACAATGGGACAGTCCATCAAGATGCGGGTTAAAGGTCGTAAACCGGAATGATGGCAAAACACTGGCCATTGCAACTGAGATCTACCGGCAAAACCCGGGAACTCCTGTCACTGAATGGTGCGCCCCGCTCGCAACGAGGATCATGAATGACCTGAATTGCACTCCTGCACAGTTTATTTTCGTTGAGCACACGCCTGACCTGCGCAGTAAACTTGCTTTTTATGAAGAGACCTTTGACCTCGTGACTTTTGATGTGCTCGATCTGGCACTGGTCAATCCGAAATGGTCCCGCCTTACCCCTGAGCAGGTTGACAGAATGATGGTAGTGTAATTTCTTCCTATATTTACCTCATGTTTCATAAAAGCCCAAGGGTAAATATTTGCCTTGCATTTCCGCTGTTTTTTTTACTGGCAATCCATCCCGGGTTCGGTCAAAGAATACTCAAATCAGCCATCCAGGGGATTGTCCTTGACAATCTCACACAGAACCCTCTTCAGGGGGCTACAGTTACCATTGTCGGATCAAATCCACTGGTTGGGGTTGTAACAGGCAACCAGGGGCAATTCATGCTTTCCCAACTTAAAATCGGGCAGTATCAGCTTCGTATCACGTATGTCGGATATGCACCTGCCATTACCGACCCGCTTAATGTTGTCAGCGGGAAAGAGACAATGATCACGGTTTCTATGCAGGAAACAGCCGTCAATGCGGGGGAAGTTGAGATCAAAGCCGGTTATCGCAAAAACGAATCCATTAATAAAATGGCCACTGTGAGTGTGCGATCATTCAGTGTTGACGAAACATTCAGGTTTGCAGGTAGTTACAATGACCCGGCGCGCATGGCTGCCAACTTCGCAGGGGTCACGAGCGGCATCGACAACAGGAATGACATTATTGTACGTGGAAATTCGCCAACAGGACTGCAGTGGCGTGTCGATGACATGGAAATTCAGAACCCGAATCACTTTGCCGCTGTGGGTACAACAGGTGGTCCCGTCACTGTGCTGAACAACAACCTTATTACCAATTCCGATTTTTTCACCGGGGCCTTCCCAGCGCAATATGGGAACACTCTCGCAGGTATCTTTGACCTTAAGATGCGAAATGGCAATGCACAACGACATGAATACTGGTTCGGCATCGGATGGAACGGACTGGAGTTCGGGACCGAGGGGCCATTTTCAAAGAAGAGCAGGGCCTCATACCTCATCTCATACCGATATTCACCGCTGCAGCTCCTCAGTTGGTTCGGGGTCAATACAGGTGTTGTTCCCAAATACCAGGATTTGAATGTCAAGATAAACATTCCCACCCGAAAAGCTGGCACATTCACCATTACAGGTATAGGCGGACTCAGTTCCATTGAACTATTCGACAGCCGGAAAGAGCAATCCCAATGGCTGTTCCCTGAATATGGTGAAAACCTTTCCAACGGATCAAACCTGGGCGTGGTTGGGATTTCGCACCAGGTTTTCCTTAAAAAGGACTTGAGATGGAAAAACATGCTGTACCTTGTTGCATCCGATACACGAACAAAGATTGACACATTTTCGTTTGTACAGCAAACGCCTTCGCCATGGGCGGGAGAACACTCGGGAGAAGTCAAGTATTCCTTCTCGTCGTTGATTACAAAGAAGGTAACCCCGCGAAATACGCTGAACATCGGCATTTACTGGGATTTTTACCAGATGCAGTTCGCCGACAGCATGATGTACAAGGGGGCCTTCCTTGTTAATACAGGATCGTCGGAACAGATGCAGATGTTGCGGGGATTCACACAGTGGAAGCATGATTTCAATGAGAGATTATCTTCGACCCTCGGAATTTTCACCTCCTGGCTGTCTCTGAACAACTCATGGTCGGCCGAGCCCAGGCTGGGCTTCGACTGGAGCATTGCAAAAAAACACTCAATCAATTTTGGCACCGGCCTATACAGCCAGATGCAGCCGCGGGTCATCTATTTCATCCTGTCGCAGCAGCCTGATGGTGGTACGATTCAGCCCAATCTTGGCCTTGGGTTCACCCGGAGTGCACAAATTGCGTTGGGCTATAATTACCAACTGAATGCGGATCTTCGGTTTAAGACCGAGGTTTACTATCAATACGTGTTCGATATCCCGGTCAAGGGCTCAATACCACAATATGCGCTCAGCAATCTGGGACATGGTTTTTTCATCGACCGCCAGTATTCCGACAGCCTTGTCAATCGTGGAACAGCCCGGAATTATGGATTGGAATGCACCTTCGAGCGGTTTTTCAGAAAAAATTACTACTTTCTCTTTTCAAGTTCTTTGTTCAACTCAACCTATAATGGTTTTGACCAAATCACCCGGCATTCTGCCTTTGATGTCAATTATGCAATGAATGCCGCAGGTGGATATGAATTCATCATGGGAAAACGCAAATGGGGCGTGATGTCCTTCGGAGTGCGGGCCACATGGGCAGGTGGAAGCCCATTTCTTCCCTATGATGTGGATGCAACCATGGCCGCGGGCGAGCCGGTGTATGACTGGGAGGAGGCATACAAACCCCGGTACCCTGAATATAAAAGGATTGCTTTCCGCTTCGGGATCAGGCGCAACCTCCCGGGCTATAATATTGAATTTTTCATGGACCTGCAGTACCGAACCAGTTTTACAAACATTTCCCTGCAACGCGTTGATCCTAAAACAGGTGAAATCAGGTATTTTTTCGACGAGGGATTTTTTCCGATGGGCACCTGGCGGATACAGTTTTAGATAAAAAACCGTATATTTGCAATTCTTTA
This sequence comes from Bacteroidales bacterium, assembly GCA_038212325.1. Taxonomy (GTDB): domain Bacteria; phylum Bacteroidota; class Bacteroidia; order Bacteroidales; family FEN-979; genus CAIVAT01. The sequence continues at coordinate 47,859 of JBBQUQ010000008.1, read as the reverse complement.
ACCCAGGCAATGACGAAAACTACTCCGCATTCCTTCCATATTCCTGTTCTGGGAATTGGTTATTCCATTGATACTCCCGTTAAAGTAGCTCATCTCGGGATATCCTCTGTGATTTCACTGCTGGATGACATGCTGATGGAAAAACTGAGGGAGTTTTACAGCAAAAAATTCGATCTGCCTTTCCAGGCAATTACAGAGAAAATCGACGATTTCAGGGCAAAACGAATTACTGCCTATCTAAATCTCGTCGACAAGATTGCCAGTGATAAATTTGAAGAACTTAAGGCAACCTACGACCAGAAAAGCAGCGAATTTTCCCATTATATTGAAATGCTGCATGAATCCTCCTCACTAAAACAGAAGTTCGAACAAATCAGGCAGGAGTGGAACAGTTTGGATGTGAAGTCATGGATCCAGGAAAACCTCTCCATGGGCAGCATCGATGTTAACATCATGACCAAAGTCGACAAGGAGAATTACCGCAACCATGAGAAACTTCCAGTTGAATATAACGACGGGCATGCAGCCCTGCGGGGATTTGTAAACAGCGACCTCTCCTCGTCAGTTGTTTTATCGGCAGGGATGAGCCCCAGACTGTACAACTACCTGGAGACTTTCGATGAATTCTACCCCGACAAGAATTTCAACCTGAAGAAGAAAATTACCCTGAAGGTAAGCGACCACAGGTCGGCGCTGATCCAGGGGAAATACCTTGCAAAAAAGGGATTATGGGTATCAGAATACAGGATAGAGTCGGGCCTTAACTGCGGGGGCCATGCCTTCCCGACAACCGGGTTCCTGCTTGGCCCGGTACTTGATGAGATCAACCGCAACCGTGCAGACCTGGTATCCCAGACCTTCGCATTGTTAAAGGTTGCACTAAAAACCAAAAACAGGCCTTGCCCTGAAAAACCGCCAGAGATTAAAATCACGGCGCAAGGCGGCGTCGGAACAGCAGAAGAACATCAATTCCTTGCCGAACATTACCAACTGGATTCTGTTGGCTGGGGCACCCCGTTCCTCCTCGTTCCCGAAGTGGTCAACGTCGATGAACATACACTCGACCTCTTGTGCAAGGCGACAGAAGATGACCTGTTTATCAGCGATATCAGCCCGCTGGGCGTGCCGTTCAACAACCTGAAAGGCAATACCAAAGACCTTGAAAAAGAGTCTTACATTCTTAACCAGACCCCCGGTAATCCCTGTCCCAAAAAATATGCAGCCCTGAGCAATGAGTTTGGTGAACCAACACTATGCACAGCGTCAAGGAAATATCAGAAGTTGAAAATCGAGGAGTTGAATGCAAGGGCGCTTAGCGAAAATGAATTTCGAAGCGAATTTAATAAAGTTGTCGATAAATCGTGCATTTGTGTAGGACTTGGTACCTCCGCGCTCCTTGTTAACTACTTAGACACCAGATTAGAGAAAACGGGTGTTTCCGTATGTCCCGGACCCAATATGGCTTATTTTTCCGATGTTATGACCCTCAAGGAAATGGTTGATCATATTTACGGAAAAATCAATGTCATCAAACGAACCGACCGGCCCCATATGTTCATCAAGGAGCTCATTATTTACATAGATTACCTCAAAGGCAAACTGGATGAAACCGCAAAGCCATGGTCGGAGAAACAGCTTGAATATTTCACATCTTTCAGGGATAACCTCGACAAAGGTATTCAATATTACAAGGAACTGTTTTCAAACATGAAGTTGAACTTCCAGGATAAAAAGACAAAGGTGATTGCCGACCTGGAAAAAATCGAGATTCAGTTGAAAAACCTTCCGGTCAGGTAGCCAGATCCATGCGCGGCACCAGGAACTTTCAGAAACTCCCTCCTGTCTGGCTCATCAATGCCATCAGTACGTTCCGCTCCTTATTGCTTCGTTTGAACAGGACACTTTTCCCGGGAAATGTCGTTCTCTACGAACAGTTTCAATATTTCTGGCTTCTGCCTTCACTCTATATTGCCGCACAGCTCGATATCGCCACCTTGCTAAAAAACAAGCCCTTAACGGCCAGTGAACTTTCAGAACAACTGCATGTCGATGCAACAAACCTCTCGCGAATATTGCGCGCGCTCGCCAGCCAGGGAATCTTCAAACAAACAGTTGACGGTCGATTTGCACTGAACCAAATTTCGAAAGGCCTGCTGAACGAACCGGGCTCTCTTCGCCATACTGTGCTCCATCACCTCGGCCCGGTTAACTGGGACCTCTTCGGAAACCTTGAATATTCAGTCAGAACAGGCCGGGATGCCTTCTCTGATAAATACGGCAAACCAGTTTACGAATATCTCAGGGAGCACCCTGAAGAGTATGAACTGTTCGATAAATCGATGTCAAACCTGTCCGACTTAGGACTGGCTCCGATATTGAATGCCTTTGACTTTTCGAAATTCAGCCTGATCACCGATATTGGCGGCGGTGAAGGTTTTTTGCTTGCGAATATCCTGCAATGCTATCCCAAGGCAAAGGGGATCCTTTTCGATATGCCTGAAGCTGTTGAAAAAGCGCCGGAAATGCTTTCCGCTCACCATGTTGAAGACCGGGCGGAGATCATTACAGGTAATTTCTTCGAATCTGTTCCATCATCCGGCGATCTTTACATCCTTAAAAACATCCTTCATAATTGGAATGATGATCAGGCGGCTGACCTGTTGAAAAAAATTCATGGGGCCATGCAACCTGACGGGCACCTGCTGATCATCGAAATGGTGATTCCCGCCGGAAATAAGTCATCTTTTGCAAAATTGCTTGATATCCAGATGATGGCTACCATGCCGGGAGGTAAGGAGCGCACCGGCCATGAATACCGGGATTTACTTGCAAAATCAGGCTTTGCCGTCAGGCGAACCGTGCCCACCATCTCGCCAATCAGCCTCATCGAGGCCATAAAGATTGGATAAATCTTGCTATTTTTGCACCATGCCAAAATTGTGGTTTATCCTGAGAAAAGAGTTCCTGTTGCTATCAAGGGACATTCCCGGTTTGATCGTCCTCTTCCTGATGCCCGTGCTGCTCATTTTCGTTGTGACACTGGCCCAGGAAAATGCGCTCAGGCACCAGGATTCAAAGACCCGGATACTTTTTATCGATGAAGTGAAGAGCCCGTTTTCTGCCAAACTCCTTGCAAACCTCGATTCATCCGGTTTTTTTCAACCAGTTACCAAAGCCGGAATCGGCCAGATTACTGTTTCACAGGCCAAAGACCTTGTCGGCCGGGGTGATTTCAAATTCGCCTTGCTCATCACCCATGCCGACTCCGCTATTGTGATGCTCATGGACCCCACGCTGCAGGAGTCTTTCAGAACCTCTGTTGCAAATTCCCTGGCTTATATTATCAAAGGCACCCAAACCCGGGAAACCATGAATGTCATTCTCAACAATCTTCCCGTAACCATGCAACCGGTAATCCGCTCCATGGTAGCGGAGGAGATGCAAAAGCTTCCCCCGGTAAAAGAAATGTTCGCACAAAAAGAGAAATCGCAGATCAAGCCCAATGTGATTCAAAATAATGTGCCGGGTTTTATCCTGTTTGCCATGTTTTTTATTGTCATACCGCTGGCCGGCAGCCTTATTACCGAGAAAAACGAAGGCAGCTTTCAGCGCCTCCTGTCCCTTCCTGTAAAGCTGTCGGCCATCCTGGGAGGCAAGGTTCTCGCCTACCTGTTGGTTTGCCTGATCCAGTTTGTCCTGATGATGTTCGTCGGGACCTGGGTTTTCCCGACTTTTTTCGGCTTTCCCCCGCTCGACCTTGGCCATGAGTATGTTGCGATTGGTGTGGCCACCATTGCAGCCTCACTTGCTGCCATCGGCTTTGGAATTCTTGTCGGAAGTGTCGCTTCCACCCACAACCAGGCCGCACTGTTCGGCTCTGTAATGGTGGTTCTGCTGGGAATCATCAGCGGCACATTCCTGCCGATCCACATCATGCCAAAGCTTATTCAGTATGTAAGTTACCTTTCCCCCATCCGCTGGGGCATTGATAATTACCTGAACCTGTTCATCCGGGAAGGCAATATTGCCAGCATCCTGCCAAATACTATCCTGCTGATCCTGTTTTTTGGTTTTGCAATGATCACCAGCATTGTTATTTTTGCAAAAAGAAATAGCTGAGGAAAATAGTCATCCTATGAAAGAGAAAGAAGGATTCGTGGATTATCCGGAACAACAGATGATCCTTTATGTTGAAAAAGAAGACGGGAAATATGGACCAATGCAAACAGGTTCATTTCTCTCAGCTAACTACATGGATGATTACCTCTATAAACGCAAAAATCTTGAGCTTTCCCTCAGGGAGCAACTTACCACTGGCTCCATCAGTCCGGTTAAGTACTATATGATCCTCGAAGACCTCTCCTTTTCTGAGTTGGCGGCAAGGGCAGGCATCAGGAAATCAAGGGTAAAAAAACATCTCGATCCTGTGCAATTCGGAGGAGCGACAACCTTTGAACTAGTGAAATATGCCAAAGTGTTCAATGTCCCTGCTGCAAATCTTTTACAGGTTGTCCTTTTGAGCATTCACGGCAACTTTGAAGCCAGCCTCATCCTTGAAAATAAGGCAGAGAGGATTTCCGTTGATCATGCGCAAACTGCCAATCCTTATATCGTGCTGACAAAAATTGAGGAGAGAGAATGATTGTACAAAATTTTAATCATAAAATGGCTGCCCATTGCGAATCAGGAACAATCACCTCCCTGCTGAATCATGGCGGCCTCGCAATAACTGAACCGCTTGTATTCGGAATCGCAAGCGGCATATTCTTCGGCTATTTTCACAAAATGAAGGCTTTTGCATTCCCTACCTTCATTGTCAGGAACAAGCCCGGGCAGATGCGCACCAACATCGAAAAAAGGCTTGGCGCGAAATTTAAAACATATTCATTCAAAGATCCTGCCAAGGGACAAATGATGCTTGATCAATTGATTGAACAAAACGTCCCGACTGCCGCCCAGGTGGACTTTTTTTACATGGATTATGTTCCTTCCTGGGAACGGGTACATATCAATGTGCATTTTCTCGTGGTTGCCGGCAGGGAAGGCAGCAAATATATCATCAGCGATGCCTACTTTCCAAAAATGGCTGAACTTGAAGCAGCTTCATTGGAAAAAGGCCGGTTCGCTGGCGGTAACATGTCGCCAAAAGGGTTCATCTTTCATTTGGATAAACTGCCAGGGGACATTGATTACAACAAGGCCATTATCAAAGGTATTAAAAAAGCCTGTTTCTACATGTTGAAGGTTCCGGTACCTTTTCTTGGCGTAAAAGGCATACGTATGTTCTCAAGAAAAATCGTGGAATGGCCAAAATTTGCGCGTGATACAGAACATTTGTCGCATGAAATAATGAAAATTAATATCCTGCTGGAAGACCAGGGAACCGGCGGCGCAGGTTTTCGCTTTATGTACGCAACGTTCCTTCAGCAGGCAGCACAGATTACCGGAAAACCTGGATTGAAGGAACTCTCAGGCGAATTGATGAAGATCGGCGACGGATGGAGGGAGATATCCCTTTTCTCTGCGCGCATCGGTAAAAACCGCGATCTTGGCCCTGAGAAGCTCAAACAATTGAGTGAAATGATCAATGACAGGGCCGATGTAGAAGAACGATTCTTCAGATCCCTGTCTCAGGCAATCAAATAACTGAATATTAAGACCATATATATGCCAGTACCAACATATGAGCTAAAACTTCAAATTAAAAATCTGATCATGAATACGTTGTCCATTACTGACATTGATCCAAACGATGTGGATGACGACAAACCTCTTTTTGGGGGAGATAACGCACTTACCCTCGATTCTGTCGATGCAATTGAAATCATTATGGCTATACAACGCACGTATGGCATTCGGATAGCGGACCAAAATCTTGCAAGACAAGTAATAAGTTCCATCAGCTCAATTGCACGTTTTATTACCGAACAGCAGGCAACTTCAACCACCTAACCTAAATAACCCTGCATTGAAAGATTCCTACCTGACTGCCGGAATCAAACTGGACCGATTGTTTCGACTTTTGCGCAGAAACAAGATAACCTGCAATCCAAAAACGATTTTCCGGCTGGCCTTCCTGTTTCAAAGTGCTGCCTGGTCAACGGTTTTCTCATGGATAGAAACTGCCCGGTACAAAGATGCCCTGATGAATGCCCCCGATCCTGATGATCCCATTTTTATCATTGGGCACTGGAGATCCGGATCGACAATGCTGCATCAACTGATGAATCTTGATCCGGCCTTATGCACCTCCACCCTTTTCCAGGTGGCCGTGCCCGACAGCTTCCTGGTTTCTTATTCCTGGTACCGGCCGATTTTTAAATGCTTCGTTTCTCACGGTCGTCCCATGGATGATGTAAAAATCGGCATGGATGAGCCGCAGGAAGACGAGTACGCGATATACCGGATTTCAGATTATTCTCCACTTGAAGGCATCGTTTTTCCAAAATCAAGCGCTTATTTCTTAAGCAATGGAGGACATCTGTTACCATCCTGGGCCAGCCTGGCTAAATGGAAGACAGATGTTAAAGCCTTTTATAAGAAACTTTTTTTTCAGAACCGTAAAAGAATCATCTCAAAAAACCCGTTCCATTCGTTCCGGATCCCTGATCTGTGTGAAATGTTCCCCAATGCCAGGTTTATCCACATTGTAAGGAGCCCCTATAGCGTTGTGCCGTCAACGATCCGTATGTGGAGCATCGTGCAGAAACAGAATGCATTGAACGGAAACATCCAACCCCCGCAGAGTGCCGAGGTTGTAGGCGTTCTGAAAAACCTCCTGGAAACAGTTGAAAAGGAGCGGATGAACCTGCCACCCGGAACCATGGTCCGGGTACGGTTTGAAGACCTGGAGATAGCTCCTGTCGAGACAATGAGAACCATGTACAGTGACCTGGGAATAGAATTCACTCACGACCTGGAAAGACTCATCGACAGGTTTATGAAGCAGAATTCAGCATTTAAAAAAAATGTTTTTACACTCACGGATAAAGACAAAGCACTCATCAATCGTGAACTGGAATTTTCCATGCGCTCATACGGATATGATCAGAAAAATTGATTCGTATACATCCTATAAAATGAAAAAACCTGAATTATTTTTCCCGCAAATAGAAAGAGAATCCTTGACAGATATTGCAGAATATCAAAATGCAAAACTTCAGGAGGCACTTGCAAACCTGAAGGAACATTCTCCCTTCTACAAAAATTTGTTCCTCAGCAGGCATATTGACCTCAACGAGATTAAAACAGTTGCCGACCTGGTGAAAATACCTGTAACCACGAAGGATGATCTGCAGCAGAGGAATGATGATTTTCTTTGTGTCCCCAGGCAGAAAATCATCGATTACATTACGACATCGGGCACGCTTGGCGACCCGGTCACCTTTGCCATGACCGATAAGGACCTCGACCGCCTTGCATACAATGAAGCAATTTCATTTACCTGTGCAGGCGGAAGTTCAGCGGATATTTACCAGCTTATGACAACGATCGACCGCAGGTTCATGGCAGGACTCGCATATTTTCTGGGGATCAGGATGCTTGGCGCCAGTGTGGTCAGGGTTGGCAATGGCATTCCTGAACTTCAATGGGACACGATCCGGCGGATCAGGCCGAATACCATTATTGCCGTTCCATCGTTCATCCTGAAGATCATTGAATATGCCGAACAGCATGGCATAGACTATCAATCGAGCAGCATCAAAAGTGCCATCTGCATTGGCGAGCCATTACGTCATAACGATATGTCGCTCAATACCCTGGGACGCAAAATAAAGGAAAAATGGGCGATTGAACTTTTTTCAACTTATGCGTCGACTGAGATGGGTACGACCTTCACCGAGTGCCATGAGGGTGCGGGCGGTCACCATCATCCGGAACTGATCATCGTTGAATTCCTGGATGACCTGAACATGCCGGTCAAGCCCGGAGAACTTGGCGAAGTGACCGTTACAACGCTGGGTGTTGAAGGTATGCCGTTGCTGCGCTTTAAGACCGGCGATGTGTGCCATCATTTCATTACCCCTTGTACATGCGGACGAAACACCATGAGACTCGGCCCGGTGGTTGGGAGAAAAAACCAGATGATCAAGTACAAAGGAACAACCCTCTTCCCTCCTGCCCTTTACGATATACTCGACAACATCGAATATGTTTCCAGCTACATCGTCGAAGTTTATACCAACCAGATCGGGACCGATGAAATCCTGATTCACCTGAGCGGAAAAGGCATCGGTGAGGAAAAAGAAAAAGATATCAAGGATCATTTCCGCGCTAAACTGCGTGTGGCGCCACTCATCAGTTTTGTGTCTGAAAGTACCATTCAAAAAATGTTGTTCCCCGAAATAAGCCGGAAGCCGGTTAAATTCATTGACAATCGCTAAAAAACGGTTTTTTTTCAGCCTGGTTCGTTGCAGGTCTGATTTATTATTTTAATTTTGTCTAAATTAATTTGATAAAATTGCATTTTAGACACCTCGAAACAACCAACTAAAAATTGAACGATGAAACAGACTATTGGAATAGTGGCATTTATTTTTCTTGCTCTCGGTAATTTAACATCAATTTTCGGCCAAAAAATGATGATTGAGAAAGATTATGAAATCTCCAGGAAAGCTAAAAAGGGCTATCTTGGAAATGTGGAAGAAAAGGACAACGGTAACTTTGACATGATTTTCATTTTACCTTCATCCAAGCGAAAAATTAAATCAGAAATTTACCATTTCGATAAAGAAAGCACCTTGCTGAATATAGATAAAGATGAATTAGAACTTGAAAAAGCAAGGAAAAAATGGAAATGGTTCAATTACAAAGGGGACTATTTTTTGGCCAATAATATTTCTGCATCTGCGAACTTTTCAGCCGACCTGGTATTCAGAAAAAAAAGGATCATGGCAACATATAATTGGTGGACTGGCCAATATGTAAGGAAAGTAAAGCTTCTGGACAAGGTAAAGCCAAAAAACGACAGCGGGAAAAAGTATAAATTTTTGGGGGGAGTTTATGAGGTAGAACGTGATAGTACTATATTAGTAATGGTGCAAAATCCGGACGATCCTAAAGACAAATTATACGGAAGCTATGATTTATTGAAAAGCGATAATGAATTAAACATCCAAATCCTTACTAAAATTGAATTCCCTTACTCCATGACGTGTGTTTTTTCACAACCATTAAAGGATGATTTAAGCGAAACCATTGAAAACGACGATTTGCCCAGGGACTGGATCCTCATTTATGCTCCGACCAATATCATTAAAAACAACACTGACCCTGATTCCCGTGCATTTGAATATCTCAGGATCACACCGGAGGGACAAATTAAAGAGCGTGTGAAATTCAATGCACCGACTGTCGGCTGGCGTATTATCGACACCTATGAAAAAGATAACAGAGTATTACTTTACGGGATGGGCCTTGGAAAGGACTCAAAATACGTAAACCAGATATTCAAGTCCGGGTGTGTCGCTACCACCAGCAATGATGCTACAGATCAGAAGCAGGCAAATACTGCATCATCCGGCTCCTTTGGGGGTTTTGCAAAATTGGGAAATACGCTGTCCGGAAAAGATGAAATTGGAGTGACACAGGAAAAAATTGATGAGCAATTGGATTTGCTGGACTACAAATCTTTTGTATTTTGCGGGCTTAGGGATGGCGTTACAAATAGTAAAATAACAGAAATTGAAGAGGTCAATGCCAAGGCAACCTGCCCTCCTGACATGAAAAAGCCCTTAAAATTTGATGGTAAAATGTTTACGGTCAATAACGTCAACTTTTTACATGATAACAGCATCGTTTTAAGCATCCAGGACTTTAAGAAGAGTAAATCTGATTACAGCCCTTACATTTATAAAGGTATGTATTTGATGCACTTTACCGAGGGAGGGGATCTGATTAAAAATTACACGGTAAATATAGATCAGAAAGGCAAAAAGGGATTTTTTAATCATTCGCCTCTTACTTCAGATATGATCCCTACAACCAGTTCGGTATATGAAAGCGCTGATAAAACGAAACTGAACTGGATCATGAATATTGTCAAAGCCATAGAAAAGGAATCAAGTTCCAGCAGTGATTACTTCAGTGGTACGACGACGACCACAACAACTTACACTCCGTTGTACTCTATCGAATACGGCAGTATTGATTTACAGACCCAAAAAGCATCGGACTTTAAAACATTGGGCGAAGATGAAAACAGGAAATATTACCTATATCCAAGTCATAGTGTTTTATCAACCAATGATTATTTATACTTTTTTAGCGAAACAACAAAGGGCGACAAATTGTTAATTTCCAGGTTGCCAAAGAACTGAGAAATGAACTGATTTACGCTAACCACTTTATCATTTAAAACGAGGCTGTCATCTGCATGGCCTCGTTTTATTTTATCATTTCGGTAAACCCTCTCCGCCTATGAACGTCACAATCACTTTTACTTCCGGCACCTGTTGGATGGGGATCGTCATAATATCCTGGTCAAGAACAATAAAATCAGCATCTTTACCTTTTTCGAGACTGCCCTTTGACTCTTCCATAAAAGCGGCTTTCGCTGCCCAGATCGTGATGGAGCGCAAGGCATCTTCGCGCGACAATGCATTTTCCATCATATACCCGCCCTGTGGAAATCCGTCAGAGTCCATTCTCCCGACCGCAGCGTAAAATGTAAACAAGGGGGAGATGTTTTCAATTGGAAAATCTGTGCCATTCGCAATCCACCCGTTTTGGACCATCAGGTTTCTATATGCATAAGCTCCCCGAACACGAACCGGCCCAAGCCTTGCTTCAGCCCATTTCATATCAGAGGTGGCGTGCGTAGCCTGAACAGAAGGAATAACAGAATAATCACCGAAATAATGAACATCGGCAGGATCAACAACCTGGGCGTGCTCTATCCGCCAGCGAAGGTCGTTCCTTCCCTTTAAAAAGGTACTGTAAATGCTTAAGACCAAACTGTTGGCTGAGTCACCAATGCAATGCGTATTAACTTGATATCCATTATTATACGCAACTTTACATAATCTTTCAATTGAATCAACGGATGTCACGAGAATGCCAGAGACTGATGCTGCGTCGGAATAGGGTTGCTTTAACCTGGCCGTCCTGCTTCCCAGGCTTCCGTCTGCGTATATTTTAATTGATCTTACAGAAAGTTTATCTGTTCTATATGGCCCCTTACTTACAAATTCGTCCAGGTTCTTTTTATCAGGGGTAAGCATGGCATAGACATGCATTTTTAATTGTCCGCTTTTCTGGAGCGAATCAATTGTCATCACCTGCTGGTAATCGAGCCCTGCATCGCTAACCATGGTAAGGCCTACATGGGTACACTGCATTTCAGCCCTCTTCAACAGACCGAGCAACTCATCTCCCTTGGGTTGCGGAACAGTTTCACGCATCCGGTCGGCTGCAGTTTCACGTAAAATGCCGGTTAACCTTCCATCCGAAATCTCGACCTGTTCATCCCCAAATCGATTGTTCAAGCCAATTCCTGCCCTATTCAAGGCCTCCTGATTAGCAAGCACAACATGGCCGTCTACCCTGATCAGCATGACAGGAATGCCGGGATATATCGAATTAAGTTGTCGGTTGTCAGGGAATTGCTTTTCCACCCATAAATTCTGATCCCATCCCCTCCCAACGATCCATTTGCCGGCATCAGGCTGACCTGCATCCTTTAACCGTTTCAGAACCTCGGAAAATGATTTGCAGCCGAGGAGGTCGACATATTGCAATCCGACTGCATACCCCATGAAGTGACAATGTGCATCAATGAACCCGGGGAACACAAATTTCCCCTCCATGTCAAGACATTGTGATGCCTGGTACTGCCCCAATATCAACTTATCCGAGCCAACAGCAATGATTTTGCCTTTGTGGATCGCCATGGCTTCTGCATGTGAATTACCCGGATTAACCGTGTAAATTATTGCTTTTGTGACGATTAGGTCAATTTTCTCTTTCATCAGAGGCCCTCCGTTGAACAGCCAGATGGCTATAAATGATAAAAATAATATGTGATTACTCATAGTAAGATATTGGTTTGATGCTGGTTCCCCAAAAATAGAAACTATTTTTAAGAATACTTGACTTTTATTAAAATGATTTACTATTTTTGTAGATTCTAAACCTAATATAGTAATGAAATATAAGTCTATCAATCCTAGATTTATTGTTGTATTCTCAGTTATTCTTATGGCAGCCTTGTTAAGGCTGCTGCCGCATTGGCCCAACTTTACGCCGATTGCAGCCATGGCTCTTTTTGCTGGTACCTATTTCGACAGAAAGCAATTTGCTTTCGCTATTCCGATCGCCGCGATGTTCATAAGCGATCTCGTTATTGGTCTGCATGCCAATATGCCTGCCGTCTACATGAGTTTTGCCATCACGGTTCTCATTGGTATGGTGATCCGAAAAAAAGTAAATGTGGGATCCATTGTACTGGCTTCATTTTCGTCAGCAGTTATCTTTTTCCTGATAACCAATTTTTTCTCATGGGTCGCCAGTCCTTTTTATCCACAAACTGCAGCAGGTCTTGCCGAATGTTACGTTGCCGGCCTGATGTTCTTTAGCGATTTAGCCAATGGACTCTCATTCTTCATGAATGACCTTCTTGGAACCACATTTTTCAGTGCGGTATTCTATGGAGCTTTCTATCTTGCACAGATGAGGTTCCCGGTTCTGGATAAATCCAGATTCTGAATGACATTAAACCCACTTGAGGTTAACAAAAGAAGTTTCTGAGGAACACCTTGATCGATTTGCACCATTGAAGGAATATTCAATGGTGCTTTATTTTATATGGTAAAAAAACTGTTACCGACCGCCACCCGGCAATAACCAAAGATTAGAAAATTATGGGTACTTTTGCCGCGATGAGTGATATTATCCATCTGCTCCCCGATTCCGTTGCCAATCAAATTGCTGCCGGCGAAGTTGTTCAACGGCCTGCATCCGCAGTGAAGGAATTATTGGAAAACGCCCTTGACGCCGGAGCAACTGAGATAAAACTGGTTATCAAAGATTCGGGTAAAATGCTCATCCAGGTCACAGACAATGGCTGTGGAATGTCTGAAAGGGATGCACGTATGTGTTTTGAACGGCATGCAACATCCAAGATCCAAAAGGCAGATGATCTTTTGACAGTCCGAACGATGGGTTTTCGCGGTGAAGCTCTCGCATCTATTGCTTCCATTGCCCAAGTTGAACTCAGGACAAAGCGTCATGAAGATGAAGTTGGGACATCGGTGGTAGTTGAAGGAAGCGAATTCAAAGGACAATCACCGGTCAACTGCCCCAATGGCACTACGATCAATGTGAAAAATCTGTTTTTCAATGTTCCGGCCCGCAGGAACTTCCTGAAATCGAATACCCTGGAGTTGAAACACATCATTGAAGCTTTCTTCCGCGTCGCACTGGTTAACCCCCAGTTGGTGTTTACTTTTTATAATAATGAGAAAACACTGTACCATCTGCCGGCAGGAAATCTCAAACAACGCATCATCAACCTGTATGGAGCTTCTTACGCTCAGCGCCTGATCCCGGTCGAACAACAATCGGCACTTGTTAATATTTCAGGGTTTATCGGCAAGCCGGAGTTTGCAAAAAAAACAAGAGGTGAACAGTATTTCTTTACCAACTGCCGTTACATGAAGAGCCCCTATCTCCATTTTGCCGTAGATGCAGCATTCAAGGAATTAATCCCGAGTGATTCTGTTCCTTCATACTTCATCTATATGGAGGTTGACCCGCAAACAATAGATGTTAACATTCATCCAACTAAAACAGAAATAAACTTCCAGGATATAAAAAGCATCTATGCAATCCTCCATGCTGCGGTCAAACAAGGAATAGGCAAGTTCAGCATTACTCCATCCCTCGATTTTGACACGGAACAGAGCATGAACTTTCAACCGTTTCCTAAAAATCATCCTGTGCGGCAGCCGGTTATAACCGTCAATCCTGACTATAACCCCTTTGAAAAGAAAATTCAACCCCAGACCAGTTTCTCCTTTTCCCAAAAGCAAACCCCTTCCATCCAAGGATGGCGCGACCTTTACGAGATACAACCCTCACATGCCGACAGGAATGAAGATACTGCATCAAATCCAGACTGTTCGGATGAACTTTCCGGGGATTTTTCCACTGAATCCATTTCAACCCGGAGCAGAGGCATGCAGGTGCAGAACGCTTTCGTCGTTACGCATACCAAGTCAGGAATCATTGTGCTCGATCAACAACATGCCCATGAACGGGTTTTATATGAAAAGTTTTTAGATTCCAACAAGGCCGAAATAACGTCGGGTCAGCACCAACTGATCCCCACAACAATCACACTTAGCCCTGATGACACCCAACTGTTTCATGAATGGTCAGCGTATTTTGAGGGGCTTGGATTTGAAATCAATGATTTCGGCAATGGCAGTTTTATTGTGCATGCCATCCCGGTGAACATGGCAACATCAGATATCGGACCGTTTATTGAGTCAATCCTTGAATCCCTCAAATCTCCCGGTCAAGACCATAAACCGGATCAACAACAGTTGCTGGCCAAGGCCCTTGCAAAAAAAATGGCGGTCAGGAGAGGAAAAAAATTACACCAGGAGGAGATGGATTCATTGATTGAGAATCTTTTCGCGTGCAAGGTTCCGGGTATTTCACCGGATGGCAAACCAACCATGCTGGTTATATCGTATGATGAGTTGAATACAAAATTTAAAATTTAACCGTTAACAAACTTATGTCCCAACAATATGCCCCCTCCGGATTCAGCCTGCTACCTCCGGTTGTTAAAAATTTACTGATCATCAACGGGTTATTCTTCCTGGCGACTGTTTCATTTGAAACGGCCTTCGGGATTGATCTCGTAAGTCTCATGGGCCTTCATTATTTCCAATCAGACCTCTTTAGTCCATACCAGTTTGTATCGTACATGTTTTTACACGGCAGCATTTCGCATGTTGTAATGAATATGTTTGCACTCTGGATGTTCGGCTATTTGCTGGAAAATGCCTGGGGATCCAAACGTTTTCTAACCTATTACATGGTTACAGGCATCGGTGCTGCCGTTGTTCAGACATTCGTAAACTGGATCGACATTTCTTCTGTTCAGGCGGCCGCAAGCACCTATGCTGCCAATCCTTCACTGAATGGTTTCATCGGATTTGTCAGGCAGCATTACCCCGTTTACTATGATGCAGAAGGCACGCTAAGGAGTTTCATCAATGAGTGGTCGGCTGCGCGTAACAGCCCCGGTTACGTCAGTCAATCACTTGAATACGTTAATCAGCTCATTAAATTGCAGATGGATGTTCCGACAGTTGGCGCATCCGGTGCGGTTTACGGGATATTGCTCGCATTTGGCATGATGTTTCCAAACATGCTCGTTTATGTCTATTTTCTTTTTCCCATCAAGGCAAAGTGGATTGTGATCATTTATGGTGTGCTGGAGCTATCCTCAGTAATTTCGAAAAACGCCGATGACAACGTCGCCCATTTCGCTCACCTTGGAGGCATGATTTTTGGTTTCTTCCTGATCATCTACTGGAAGAAAAAAACAGGTATTTTCCTATGATGAAATCATAAAACTAACCGATGAATTACAATTACAGGCAAAATCAGAATCCCTTTGAGGAGATCAAGCGGTTTTTCAGGCAGGGATCGGCTCTCTCTCTCCTGATCCTTGTGAACCTTGCCTTGTGGATCCTGATCCAGGCCATCCAGGTTGTTTTTTTCTTTTACAACAGCCCGGATGCTGATACTGTTAAAACTGCAGTGATGCATTCGCTGGCCTTGCCCGCATTCCTTCCGGCCTTATCCTTGAAACCGTGGACCATTTTAACCTATATGTTCCTGCATCTTGATATCTGGCATATCGTTTTCAACATGCTTTGGCTGTATTGGTTTGGAAGAATTTTTCTTGAGTTTCTCCCGGCGAGACAACTTGTCTGGATCTATTTGCTAGGCGGTATCAGCGGTGGCCTCATATATATCCTTGCATTTAACATCTTCCCGGTTTTCACCTCCATCGTTCCGGTCTCTTATGCATTGGGGGCCTCGGCTTCAGTCATGGCAATTGTGACGGCAACCGCAGTGTATGTGCCTGATTACACCATTCAACTTTTTCTGATCGGAAGACTGAAAATTTTTTACCTCGCAGTCATCCTCTTTGTTTTCGACTTTTTTATGATCCCTTCGGGGAATGCCGGTGGTCATATTGCCCATATTGGTGGTGCGTTGTTTGGAGCACTGTATATCATTTTTTACCGGTTCTCGAAAACAACTGCTCAACAGATGAAGCAGCCGGATTTTATCAGTTATTTCCGGAGCAGATTCAGGAACAAGTCAAAGGGCGGTAATTCAAGTGAGGCTTATCATGGCAGGCCTGTATCTGATGAGGAATTCAACCTGAAAAAAAGGGAGAACGAAAAAAAAACCGACGAAATCCTTGATAAAATTTCAAAGGGAGGCTACGACAGCCTGACCAAAAGCGAAAAAGAGTTTCTTTTCAATACTTCAAATAAACGCTGATCCAATCTGAACCTTTTATGATGAAAGGCCGGGCTATCCTGAAGAGTGTTTTGTTTTTCCTGAATCTTTGTGCTGTGGGCGGGCTGGTTGCATCCTATCTGTCAGGGAATATCAGTCCTGACAAGTTCTGGATCCTCGCTTTCTTCGGACTGGCTTACCCTGTTTTTCTGATAATCAACATCGTATTTGTCCTTTTCTGGCTGATCACCTGGAAAAAGTATGTTTTCGTGTCGTTGATTGCCATCGTTGCCGGCTATCAAAGCCTGCTTACCATATATCCTGTCCGGTTTTCAAGGCCGGCTTCTCAGACGGGTGCGAAAATAAAAATTGTCAGTTTTAATATTCATTCGCTTTACGGTACTCAAAGGGCAGACAGCAAACAAAAAACAAAAAGCAAGGTAACCGAATTTCTTACAGGGCAAAATGCCGATATCATATGTTTACAGGAGTTCTATGCCATAGGCGAGGATTTTTCACAAACCCTCTCTAAATTTGCAAATTCGATCCACCTGGATTATTATGCGTTTAAAAATTACCAGGAATTTTCCAATAAACGTAAAATCAATGCAATAGCAACTTTTTCGCGCTTTCCTATCGTGAACTTCGGTTGCCTGAGAATTCCGGAACGCAGCCACTATGCTGTTTTCAGCGATATTGTCATGAACGGTGACACCGTTCGGATTTACAATCTTCATCTGGAATCAATCCGGTTTGGATACGAGGATTACACCTTTTATTCGAATCTCATTGAACCTGACCAAGAAGAGACCACCCCGATCAAAGAAGGGTCTAAACGGTTGCTTTGGAAACTACGTAAAGCTTTTATTATCAGGTCAAAACAAGTGAATATTCTGGCGGCGCATATTGCTTCCTGCCGCTATCCTGTAATTTTGGCGGGCGATTTCAATGACACCCCCTCCTCTTATACTTACAATCAGCTTACAAAGAAGCTTGCCGACTCATTTGTTGAAAGCGGACATGGTTTGTTTATGACGACCTATGCCGGAAAATTTCCATCGTTCAGAATTGATTATATACTTCATTCTGAAAAGTTTAAGGCCTTGTCGTACGCCACCTTTCATGAGGATATGTCAGACCATTACCCGATTACAGCTACCCTGGTTAAAACACCTTAAAATCATCAAACATTGGAATTTAACCTCACTTCCGAATTCTTTCCTACCGGTGATCAACCCGAGGCAATAAAGCAGCTAACGGCAGGCATCCAACGCGGAGATCCCGGGCAGGTCCTGCTTGGCGTAACCGGTTCAGGCAAGACGTTTACCATTGCCAATGTGATCCAGCAGGTTCAAAGACCGACCCTGGTACTGAGCCACAACAAAACACTCGCAGCCCAGCTTTATGGTGAATTCAAACAATTTTTTCCCGATAATGCGGTCGAGTTCTTTGTCTCCTATTATGATTATTATCAGCCGGAGGCTTTTTTACCGGTGACCAATACCTATATTGAAAAAGACCTGTCGATAAATGAAGAGATTGAAAAATTAAGGCTGAGTGCCTCTTCGGCACTTTTATCAGGCAGGCGGGATATCATTGTTGTTGCCTCTGTATCATGCATTTACGGAATTGGAAACCCTGACGATTTCAGCCAGAATGTCATTCGCTTTCAAACCGGCGACCAACTGGGGCGAAAGAAGCTTCTTAATTCACTTGTCACCAGTCTTTATGCAAGGACTGAAGGAGAATTTACCCGTGGAAAATTCCGGGTAAAGGGCGATTCCATTGACATTTTCCCGGCATACCTCGACATTGCATACCGGGTAATTTTCGTTGGCAACGAAGTTGAAAGCATCGAGTCATTTGATCCGTTGACCGGTCGGAAAATTGAATCTATGTCGTTGATGACGCTATACCCGGCAAATATATTTGTGACGTCGCAGGATAAGATGCGTGAGGCGCTTGTCGAAATACAGGATGACCTGATCAAACAATGCGCCTATTTCAGGGAGAACGGAAAGGACCTTGAAGCAAAGCGGCTGGAAGACCGCGTCAGCTATGACATAGAGATGATGCGGGAACTGGGTTATTGTTCCGGGATTGAAAACTATTCCCGCTATTTCGACGGCAGGATATCAGGTTCAAGGCCATTCTGTCTTTTAGACTTTTTCCCGGAAGATTTTTTAATGGTGATTGATGAAAGCCATGTAAGCATACCACAAATCAGGGCCATGTTTGGCGGAGACCGCTCGAGAAAGCAAACCCTGGTTGAATACGGGTTCAGGCTTCCGTCAGCCATGGACAACAGGCCTCTTAAATTTGAGGAATTTGAAGCCATGGTTGGTCAAACCATTTATGTAAGTGCCACCCCGGCTGATTTTGAACTGCAAAAATGTGAAGGTGTCCTTGTGGAACAGGTGATCCGCCCTACCGGCCTGTTGGATCCTTATGTGGAAATAAGGCCGAGCCTGAGGCAAATCGACGATTTGCTGGATGAAATAAATCAACGGACCATAAAACATGAGAGAACCCTTGTCACTACATTGACAAAAAGAATGGCTGAAGAACTTACCAATTACTTTACAAAAGTTGGTGTCCGCTGTCGCTATATCCATGCGGATGTGGACACGCTTGAACGGGTGGAGATCCTGAGAGACTTAAGGCTTGGAGTTTTCGATGTACTGGTTGGTGTAAACCTCCTCAGAGAAGGATTAGACCTGCCTGAGGTATCCCTTGTTGCGATTCTTGATGCCGATAAGGAGGGCTTCCTGAGATCGGAACGATCTCTTACCCAAACCGCAGGGCGCGCAGCAAGAAACATTAACAGCAAGGTGATCATGTATGCTGACAAACTTACTGAATCAATGAAACGGATGATGGATGAAACAAACCGCCGCCGGGAAAAGCAGATTGCCTATAACTCTGCAAACAACATCACTCCCACCCAGATTGTAAAAAGCACACGCGACATCCTGGGGCAAACTGCGGTTGCCGATGGGAACAGGCCCAAGCCGGTTCCATATTATGAGCACGAAAAAACCAATGCAGCCGCTGATCCGGTAATCCAATATCTGTCAAAAGAAAAATTGCAGAAACTTATCGCCCGCACCCGGAAAGCCATGGAGGAGGCTGTAAAAGCACTCGATTTTATGGAAGCTGCAAGGTTAAGGGATGAATTGAAAGCGATCCATGAAATTCTTGACAAGGCTGGTCCCGGCGGAACATAAAAAAAGCCGGGAGCTTTCGCAACCGGCCTTTCCCAGAAATGATATCTGAAATTTATTTTACATCTATCAGCTCAACATCAAATACCAGGGTTGAATATGGAGGAATCTGACCCATATCGCGTTCCCCGTAGGCAATGCCTGAAGGAATGATCAATGTTGCCTTCCCGCCAATATTCATCATTGCAATACCTTCATCCCAGCCTTTGATTACCTGGCCCTGGCCCAAAACAAATTCAAAAGGCTCGTTGCGGTCGCGGGAGGAATCAAACTTAGTGCCGTTTAACAGGGTTCCGGTATAATGAACCTTAACCTTTTTACCTGAAGCTGCCTTGGCTCCGGTTCCTTTTACCTTCTCAATATAAATCAGTCCGCTCGCAGTTGGCTTTGTGGTGATTTTTTTATCTGCAAGATATTTTTTCATAAGGTCTCCTTCTTGTTTTTTATTGGTTTCGAGTTTAGCTGTTTCCAACTTCTTCTTTTCACCCTGCTGTTTTTCATGATCAGCCTTGGAAATGACATCAAGAACTTCCACATTGTAAATAACAGTGCTGTAAGGAGGGACAAGTCCGCCACGGCCCGCTTCACCAAAAGCAAGCTTTGATGGAACGATCATGGTGGCTTTACCGCCTTTTAACATCCTTGCAACACCTTCTTCAAATCCTTGGGTATCAGTACGCTGGCCATACTCGAACTCTCTCGGTTCTCCACGTTCGGAGGTTGAAAAAATCTGTTTCCCGTCAATGAGCGTGACACTGAAATTGGCTTTCACCCAAACACCGGTGTCAATCTTCATGCCCTTTCCGGCAAGCGTTTCAATGTAGTATAAACCGGAAGTTTCGGGAATAGCGGTAATTTTATTATCCAGAATGTATTTTTTAAGGGTTTCCTCCTCCTTTTGAATCATTGACTCGGGGTTGTCAATTGCAAGCATGGTGATATAGAAATGGATCACACTGTTGCTGTCAATAAAGGGCGGGCGTTTGGGCTGGCGGAATGTCTTGGTAAATAAAGAATCAGCATTGATAATGAAATCAGCGCTGTCGCCGGGTGAAAGCATCTTGATTCCTTCATAAATATCCCCTTTGAAATCAGAAATCGGCAGTTGGAACCTGACAGGGGCTGCCATGGCTGTTTTGCTGTTGAACAGGGTCGAATCTTTATACTTATAACTCATGTTCAATGAAACCCAATCACCTTGCCTTGCCTTGATCGTGTCCTTACTTACCTTATACAACTTATAATACAAGCCTGTTGTTGTCTTGTCATAACCCGGATACTTTGATGAACAAGCCAGCATTGTCAGGGCAACCAACATCACCATGACCAATGGATTAACAATCATTTTTTTCATACTTTGCATTTTAAAAGTTTAGGTTTATAATTATTGTATTGTTTTTTTCAATCCTCCCAGAACCTGCATGTACAATCAAGTAACCGGCAAACAGCAAGCGGTCAAATGTGCTTGTAATTGAACTGCAAAGATAATAAAGTCCGTGCAAACTACGATGAGTTGAGGTTCACTTTTTTACGAAGGTGATCTCACAAAGTTCAACGTCATACACGAGTACTGCCCTCGAGGGGATTTTATCCATGTCACCAAGCAGCCCGAATGCAAGGTGCGATGGTACGATCAGTTTTGCCCGACTGCCCTTCTTCATCAGCATTACCCCCTCTTCCAGCCCGCTTGTCACATTTCTTTTCCCGAGTTCAAAGGTGAAAATGCGTGTCGAATCAGGAATAAGAACCAAATCACCATTCAGCAGGCTCACTTTGTATTTAATCCCAACGCGGCTTCCTGGTTCAGCACAGGGGCCAGTGCCATGACGATAAATCATATATCGCAGACCCGTCTGGGTTTCGTTCATATCCCAATGATAACGATGCATAAAGTCGTCTATTTCCTGTATTTCAGTTCCGACAAGCTGATGGTTAAGGATCATTGCTGAATCTTCCAACGACGTTACTGAAGATACGCGTTGGCTTTTATCAGGTGATTCAGCGCAGGAAGTAGAAAAAAAGAGGGATAAAATTAAGAGTATCTCCCTATTTGCACTGTATGGTATGACTTGGAAGATATTCAAATTAATAGACTGATTTGAGTGTTTGTTGATACATTGGTAAGATTTGTCTGAATTTCATAACCGTCTCTTCGAGGCTTGTGGTACAATTCGCACCGGCAGCGTTGCGATGCCCTCCACCGTCAAAATAATCAGCGGCCATAGTATTTACTGCAAAATTTCCTTTTGAGCGAAATGAAACCTTCACAATCCCGTCCCTTTCCATAAATAATGCTGCAAGATTGATATCTTTGATCGACAAGGCATAGTTCACAACCCCTTCCGTGTCGCCAATCTGGTGGTTGAATCGTTGAAGGTCTTCCTTTGACAACGTGATGTAGGCAGTATGGTATTCAGGAAGTACAATCAACCGGTCACTGATTGAATATCCCAGTAACCGCAACCTGCTCTCTGAATACGTATCATAAATCAAACGGTGCAATTGCTCTCCGTCAATTCCCAACCGGAATTAATCTGCTATGATCAGATATGTTTTAACATAGTTGCAGGCATAGCTCAGCGAACCGGTATCGGTAATGATCCCGGTATAGATGCACTCGGCAATGTCCTTATCCAGCAGGGCCAGATCATCCATCTTTTCTATAAAATTGTAAACCAGTTCCGATGTCGACGAAATCCGTGAAATGGAAATCTGGTAGTCGAACTCCCCGGAAGGATTAAGGTGATGATCTATGAGCACTTTAACTGCCTTTGACTGACGAACCAGCTGGCCCGCTTCATTCAGACGGCCCAAATTGTTGTAATCAGCAGCAATGATCATCTCAGCATTTTCGATGGCCGTTATGCTGGCAGCCTTGTTTTCGGAAAAAACCAAAATTTCTTCATGTCCTTTCATCCAGGCGAGGAATTCGGGGTAAGGGTCGGGGACCAATACCTTCACCGAATGGTTTTTCTTTTTTAAGTATGACGCAAGGGCCAGGCTTGACCCGATGGCATCACCGTCAGGATTTGAATGGGTGGTTATCAGTATCTCTAAAGGCCGTGAAATAAGTTCGGCTATCTGTGTAAAGTTCGTATTTTCCAAATAGTTCGGGATTTAAGGGGTGCAAAATTAAGCAAAATTGGATTATAATTGTAATTTTGTGCCCTCAAATAACATGATAGTATGTCTGGAAAAATTACTTTCACCATGATAAAGCCGTCTGCATTCAAGGCTGGCTATACCGGAAATATCCTTGCAAAAATTCAGGAAGGCGGTTATACGATTCTTGCATTGAAAAAAGTCACGCTGACCAAAGAACAGGCCGGTCATTTTTACGAGATGCACAAAGAACGGCCTTTCTATGGAGAACTCACCGATTTCATGTCCTCAGGTCCCATCATTGCTGCTATACTCGAAAAAGAAAATGCTGTTGAAGCGTTCAGAAAATTTATCGGGGCGACTGATCCGGCAAAAGCAGACGAAGGCACCATCAGGAAGCTATTTGGTAAAAACCTGAGTGAAAATGCTGTCCACGGCTCTGATAGTGATGAAAGTGCCGAACGTGAAGCAGGCTTCTTCTTTTCCTTCCTGGAAACACGCTGATCCCCTTATTCAGGCTCGTATTCCCTGAAGGTTTTGTCATCGTAGAAAACAACGATCTTTTCTATTTTCCGTTCCTGGCGGTCTCTTTTAGCCTGCCTTTGCGGCTTTGGCTCCGGCCGTGCATCGGCGGCTGGTTCAGGCAGATCAAACAACGTACCTGAAACCTTTGGGATGAATTCTTTCACATCCCTGTATTCTTCAGATGGTGTGGGAGCTGTTTCCGAGGTCCCATAAAGTAAAAATTCAGGTTTGACATCCGGGAACCTCTGCAGAACCTTCATGATAAACTCAAGACTGGGTTTATTCCGTCCTGAAATCAAATGTGACATACCCGAACGCTGAATACCTATTTCATCCGCAAATTGAGAAGGGGTCAAATTCTTATCCTTCATTAGCGCTAAAATCCGCTCAACCATTTTATTGCTTTTAGTTACAAAAGTAATAAAATATGCTGAGGTTGATCAATGAAATTCGAAATTCTATTTTACTTCAAGTAAATTATCAAATATATAATGTATATTATTGTTTATAAGTTATTTATAAAATCAAATATCGCCATAAAAACGGTTTAATGTTGTAATTTACATTTGTAATCATTTTGTACGATTACAATCTACAACTCCAAGCAAGCGGCAACACAGACTTGTAATTGCCTGTTAACTCAGTTAAAATTGTAGTTTACAATGGTATTTACACATGTAAACCGTCGTGATTCATTTTCTAATTTTATGCGTGCTGTCCCCTTTCAGCATGTGTATTTGATTATGGGAAGGGCCGTGTTCATAACTTGCCATACGATCGTAACCATGCGTATCTGGAGATACGAAATTTTGGATAAATCAAAGTGATTGTTTATATGAATTGAATTTAGCATCTGTATCAGAGGTATATATTATATTTGAATATACATTTTTTACAATTCGTTTTACAAATGGAAGCTGTAGAATTGAATCAACATTGGAGGGATTGTAACTATAAATGGTGACACGAGCTGAAAGAAACTCGCCTGGATTTGTTACTGAATAAGGTGAATTGGTTTTATCTATGAACTCAGCGAAATACTTTTCCGGGGCAACCTGGCCTCATGAAACAGTGATAACAAATACCAAAAAAAGAATAATCGCTGTCTTTTTCATTTTTTGAATAATTTTGTCTTAAAATTACTAAAAAGATTTCTATGTTCCATCAGCAGGATTATAGTCAGATTAAAAGCAAGGGAATGGATATCGAAATAATCCGGAAACAAATTGACCATTTTATCACCGGGTTTCCATTCATACACCTGGTGAAGCCTGCAGTTGCAGGCGACGGAATTATAAAATTCGAAGATGAACAATTGAGTTTTTATACCGGGTACTTTGAGCGAAGTCTTCCTGCATTAACTGTCGTGAAATTTGTTCCGGCATCCGGCGCAGCCAGCCGCATGTTCAAGCACCTCTTTGAATTCCGGGAAAAATATCAGTGTGATGAACAGGGAGAAGCGCTGTATATTAAAGATCAGATGTTTAATTCTGTTTATTATTTTATCACCCATTTGAAACAAACCGCATTTTTCAATGATTTGTCCGCAATTACATCCGGGTCGGGCAAGTCTGTTGACAATCTGCTGGAGGCACGGGAGTACGGAACCATCATTGACAGTATTTTGTCGGCAGATGGCCTCAACTATGCAAATTTGCCTAAAGCATTGTTGAAATTTCATAAATACCAGACTGCTTCGCGCACCGCTGCTGAGGAACATCTTGTTGAAGCAGCCGCCTATGCCAGGGATCTGTCGGGCACCGCCCGCATTCATTTCACCATTTCTCCTGAACACAGAGATAAGTTCAAGGAGCTTTTTAACAGGGTACAATCCTCCTACGAATTGGAATTTGGTGTGAAATTTGAAATTTCATTTTCAATCCAGAAGCCTTCAACGGACACCATTGCGGTAGATGAATCAAACCAGCCTGTCCGCAACCTTGACGGCACCCTCCTCTTCAGACCCGGCGGGCACGGAGCACTGCTTGAAAACCTTAACGAAATTGATGCAGACCTCATTTTCATCAAGAACATCGACAACATCGTTCCAGACCGCCTGAAAAGCACAACTTTTGAATATAAAAAATTACTGGGTGGTTACCTGCTTTCACTAAAAGTACAAATATCGGGATTTCTTACCAGCCTGAAAGAACAGCAGGCGGGAACAGGCAGGGTTGAACTCCTAGAAATAATAGAATTTGCAAAAACAAAACTGTTTCTTGACCTGCCTGCTGACTTTATCACGTTACCCTTTGCTGCCCAGGTTGCCTGTCTCTTTATGCTCTTAAACAGGCCCATACGGGTATGTGGCATGGTTAAAAATGAAGGGGAACCCGGAGGGGGACCATTCTGGGTGATGGGCGATGATCAGCGGCTGTCGTTGCAGATCGTTGAATCATCACAGATTGACCTGAATAATCCCGCACAAAAAGAGATAGCAGACAGATCAACCCATTTCAACCCGGTCGACCTGGTATGCTCTACCAGGACATTTGAAGGATCGTCCTTTAATTTAATGGATCATGTTGATGAAAGAACAGGCTTTATTTCACTTAAATCAACCGGAGGAGCAACTTTGAAAGCGCAGGAATTGCCAGGGCTTTGGAACGGGGGCATGGCTGATTGGATCACTATTTTCGCAGAAGTTCCTGTGATAACATTCAACCCGGTGAAGTCGGTTAACGATCTTTTAAGGAAAGAACATCTTTCCTGCTCATTATAAATGATAAAATTCATATGTTAAAATTAAAACTGGCATGGCTGCTGTTTATTTCCATGATTTTTATTCACACGGCCACTGCACAACCGGGGTATAATATTAAATTTATAATCAACGGGTTAAAAGATACAACCTGCATGATTGCCTATTATTACAGCAATGGAACGTACATTAAAGACACCTTAAAAGTCGATGGTTCCGGACGATGTACTTATAAGGCTCCTGCAGATCTTCCCAAAGGGCTCTATGTTTTTGTTATTTCTGATAAAATCTACTTTGATTTTGTCATCAACAACGATCACAAGTTTACGATGGAAACCACACCTGGCGATCCGATCAATAAGATGTCTATTCAGGATTCACCAGAGAACGAATTATTCTATAAATATCTTCGTTACAACAGGCAGAAATACGATGAGATACAGAAACTGGACAATCAGTCGAAGCTTGCAGCGGGTCAAAAGGACATGTTAAAGGCTTATTCAGAGAAGGTTAATGCGATAAACAAGGAGTTGATTGACTTCAAGCTTGGCATTGTTGCCAGGAATCCGGATTCCTTCACCGCTTTCATGATCAATGCGATGAGGGAGCCGGAAGTCCCTGAAATCCCAATCCTACCAAATGGCAGGCCGGATTCGACATTCGGTTACCTGTATTTCAAATCACATTTCTGGGATGGAACTGATTTTACCGACGACCGTTTGCTGAGAACACCTGTATTTCACAATAAATTAAAGAAGTACTTTGACAATGTGGTAGTTCAAAACCCCGACAGCGTCATCCGTGAAGTTGATACCTATATAGAAAAATCAAGGCCTAACCCTGAAATGTTTAAATATATGGTATGGTTTACAACGTACCACTATGAAAACCACGAATATATGGGATTTGATAAAGTTTTCGTTCATATTGTTGACCAATATTATATCACCGGACAGACGACATGGATCACGAGCGATGTGAATGAAAAAATCATCAGGAAAGCGAATAAAATAAGGCCATTGCTAATCGGGCAGGTGGCGCCGAACATGATCATGCAGGATACCAGCCTGCAACTGATTTCGATGCATAACGTCAACGCGGAGTATTTAATCCTGCTTTTCTGGGATCCTGTCTGCGGTCATTGTGAGAAGGAGATCCCCGTCATTAAGGAGTTCTATGATCAGAAAAAGCTTGAATACGGGGTGGAAATTTTTGCAATCTGCTCAGACACCTCTCTCGTCAAATGGAAAAGCTCCATTATTAAAAAGAACATGAACTGGATCAACGTTGACGGCCCGCGAACCCTGACCGGCGATTACCATGAACAATATGACATCATTTCCACACCGGTCATTTACATCCTGAATAAGCGAAAAGAGATCATTGCGAAGAAACTTGCGGCTGAAAAGGTCGGAACTTTTATTGAAAGCTATATTAAATACGCCCGGAAGCATTAAAAAAAAGCCGATCTGACAATCAGAACGGCTTTCAGGATATTGCTTTGGTTGTTAGCTGTTAAGCTCGTCAATTACGGCCTTAAAGGCTTCCGGGTGGTTCATTGCTAAATCGGCCAGGGTTTTCCTGTTGAGGGTGATATTCTTCTCGGCAAGTTTTCCAATGAATACGGAATACGACATTCCATATTGGCGTACACCTGCATTGATACGGGTGATCCATAAAGAACGGAAATTCCGTTTCTTCGTGCGGCGATCCCTGTAGGCATAGCACAACCCTTTTTCGACTGAATTTTTCGCAACGGTCAGGACATTTTTTCTTCTTCCGAATTGTCCTTTGGCGCGCTTCAGGATTTTCTTCCTTCTCTCTCTCGAGGCGACTGAATTTACTGATCTTGGCATGGTTTCTGATTTTTTTGCGTTAGCGTTCCCTGTAACGGGAATCTTCTGGAGCTAATCACAAGTTAAACAATAATTAATTAACCCTGGAGCATCTCTTTTACATTGGCTTCATCTGCCTTGTGAACCGTTGTAGAATACGTAAGATTACGTTTTCTCTTCGTGCTTTTCTTGGTCAGAATGTGGCTTTTGTAAGCATGCTTCCGCTTGATTTTACCGGTGCCCGTAAGAGCGAACCTTTTCTTGGCTCCGGATTTGGTCTTCATTTTTGGCATGTTACTGATTTTGATGATTAGATATTACTATTTGTTGTATTAGGAGACGCACTGCGGTGCGTCTTTACTATTTTTTGGGTGTGATGATCATGATCATCCTTTTGCCTTCGAGGCGCGGCATTTGTTCTATTTTGCCAACATCCACCAACAACTGGGCAAACTTCAGTAAGATCAGCTCCCCCTGCTCTTTATAAATTATCGATCGTCCTTTGAAGAACACATCTACCTTGACTTTGGCGCCCTCCTTCAGAAATTTAATTGCATGGTTCAGTTTAAAATTGAAATCATGATCATCCGTATTCGGGCCAAGCCTTATCTCTTTCACAATTATTTTAGCAGTTTTGGCCTTCATTTCTTTCTGCTTCTTTTTGAGCTCGTAAAGAAATTTTTTGTAGTCAATCACCTTGCAAACAGGCGGGTTAGCTGTAGGTGAAATCTCCACAAGGTCAAGGCCCTTACCTTCGGCAATATTCAAGGCTTCACGAATGTTGTAAATGCCTGGTTCAATATTTTCACCGACAACACGAACAACCGGAGCCTTGATCCATTGGTTGATGTTATACGGTTCCTCTTTTTTTCCCGGTTTCGGATAACGTCGCGGGCCGCTGAATTGTGTTACTATTGTATTTCCTCCAATGATTAATGAATACTAATTTTTATATCAGTTGATAATTTCTCCCAACTCGTTTTTTACCTCTTCCTCAACGAGCCTGATAAAATCTTCAATTTTCCGGGGTCCCAGGTCGCCCTGTCCATGTTTACGCACCGAAACTGTTCCTTCACTCTCTTCACGTTCCCCAACGACAAGCATGTAGGGAACTTTCATCAACTCTGCATCCCTGATTTTCTTGCCTGCCTTCTCGTTCCGGTCATCAATCAGGGTGCGAATTTCGGAATTATTTAGCAAATTTAAAACTTTTTTTGCATATTCCTGGTATTTCTCACTGATTGGCAACACAATAGCCTGATCCGGGGTGAGCCAGAGTGGGAAATTGCCTGCGGTGTGCTCTAACAATACAGCAACAAACCGTTCCATTGAGCCAAATGGAGCACGATGGATCATGACCGGGCGATGCCGCTGGTTATCGTTGCCAATATATTCAAGTTCAAACCGTTCAGGCAAGTTATAATCGACCTGGATGGTTCCAAGCTGCCATTTTCTTCCGAGCGCATCTTTTACCATGAAGTCCATTTTGGGTCCATAAAATGCTGCCTCGCCAAGTTCAATTACGGTATTCAACCCACGTTCTTCGGCCACTTCCATGATGGCTCTCTCAGCCTTTTCCCAGTTCTCATCGGAGCCAATATATTTTTCTTTATTCTCAGGGTCACGCAACGAAATCTGAACAATAAAATCCTTAAAATCAAGGGCTTTAAAAATCAGCATCACGATATCCATAACGCCTTTGAACTCATCTTTCACCTGCTCGGGGGTGCAGAATATATGTGCGTCATCCTGGGTAAATCCGCGAACACGGGTTAGTCCATGCAGTTCACCGCTTTGTTCATACCTGTAAACGGTGCCAAATTCAGCGAGCCTGACCGGCAAGTCGCGGTACGACCTTGGCTTCACCTTGTAAATCTCGCAGTGGTGAGGGCAATTCATGGGTTTCAAAAAGAACTCCTCCCCTTCAAC
Organism: Bacteroidales bacterium; assembly: GCA_038212325.1. Taxonomy (GTDB): domain Bacteria; phylum Bacteroidota; class Bacteroidia; order Bacteroidales; family FEN-979; genus CAIVAT01. The sequence continues at coordinate 18,052 of JBBQUQ010000008.1, read as the reverse complement.
CGGTGTAGAAATCGGCCTGAATGAGCTTTCACCATATTTCTGGTAATGACCTGATGTTTTGTACAATTCAACATTGCCGATATGAGGGCACATGACCTGTTCGTAACCGGCCTTTTTCTGAACTTTTTTCAGAAACATCTCAAGTCGTTCGCGCAGTGCAGCGCCACGGGGCAACCACAAGGGAAGGCCCAGTCCGACCTTTTGCGAAAATGCAAACAATTCAAGTTCTTTGCCCAGTTTTCGGTGATCGCGCTTCTTTGCCTCCTCGAGAAAAATCAGATAATCCTCGAGCTCTTTTTGCTTTGGGAAGGTGATGCCATAAATACGTGTCAGCTGTTTGCGCTTCTCATCGCCACGCCAGTAAGCGCCGGCAATGCTGAGAAGTTTGATGGCCTTGATGAAACTGGTGTCAGGAATATGGGGGCCGCGGCATAAATCGGTGAATTTACCTGATTCATAAAAGGTTATCTGCCCATCTTCCAAACCCTCAAGCAATTCAATTTTATATTCATCCCCTTTCAAGGTGAAATAGTCGATAGCATCTGATTTGGCAATATCCTTCCGGATGAAATTCTGTTTTTCCCTGGCCAACTCGAGGATTTTCTTCTCGATTTTGGTAAAATCATCGGATGATATTGAATAATTTCCAAAATCAATATCGTAATAAAACCCGTTTTCGATATCGGGACCAATGCCAAATTTCACGCCGGGATAAAGCAATTCAATGGCTTCCGCCATCAAATGTGCAGAAGAATGCCACATGGTAGCTTTCCCTTCCGCATCGCTCCAGGTAAGAAGCCTGACTTTTGCATCCGCTGAAATTGAGCGGGTTGCATCCCAAATTTCATCATTTACCTGGACGGAAAGCACATTGCGTGCCAGTCCTTCACTGATGCTTTTAGCAATGTCGACTCCTGTAACTCCTTCTGGATATTGGCGAACCGAATTATCGGGCAATGTGATATTGATCATGTAAAAAGCCTTATTTTAAGGGGTGCAAAGGTACATATATAATTTTAATTCCCAACCACTTTAAATTCGGTCCGCCTGTTATTCGCACGCCCCTGGTCTGTGGTGTTGACATCAATGGGCTTACTGAATCCATAACCCTCGTAGGTGAGGCGGGATGCGGCAATTTCATGCTGAACAAGGAACTCGTAGACGGCTTTTGCACGGTTTCGGGACAGTTCGAGGTTATGCTCTGCCGTGCCGGCATTGTCTGTATGACCGCTGATCTCTATTTTCAGCTTCGGATTTTTCAGGAGCAGGCCGGTCAGTTTCTGAAGTTCTGCCAGCGACTCATCCTTCAGTGTGTATTTATCCGTATCAAAGAAAATATTCTTTAAAATGACGGCCTCACCTATTTTTATCGGTTTAAGGGGGATGTTCTTGATGAACGGTTTAGCCTGGGAATTTGTTCCGGTCAGGAAGAAATTATCTGAATAGAAAAGATAACCGTCCCTTGATACGTTCAATGCATAATTCTTCTCTGTTGGCAGTACCAGCAAAAAGCCCCCGGTAATTTTATCCGACCAGGCTTCCGCACAGGTTTTAGAAGTCGCCAGGTCGATCAGTTCAAATCGTGCTTCCAGCTTCTCTCCTGTTTCATCATCATAAACAATTCCCTTGAAATAGGTTGCCAGCAATGGGCGGGCTTCCTTATACAGGGGAAACTGGCAGATATCCTGGCGCCCTTTGCCACCCTGCATGTCGGTGGAGATATATGCCAGGGTTCCCTTTGCATTCACCACCAGGGTGATTTCGTCGGCAAATGTATTGATCGGGTAACCAAGATTGACAGGCTGGCTCCAGCTACCGGCGACAGTTTTCCGTGAATAATAAAGATCATAGCCCCCAAGTCCCGGCCGGCCTTTTGATGAAAAATAGAGGGTCTGGTCATCAGGATGAATAAAAGGCGCCATCTCCTCCGCCCTGGAATTGATCGAGTCGCCCAGGTTTACCGGAACTGTCCATTGTCCGTTTGGCTGAAGCACTGATTTCCAGATATCAGAACTGCCCTTGCCCCCCGGGCGTTTGCTGACAAAATAGAGCGTCTTCCCGTCAGACGAAAAGGATGGCTGGGAATCCCACTGCGACGAATTCACAGTTTCACCAAGGTTTTCGGGTTCCAACCAACGGTTGCCCGAACGCTTTGCCCAGTATATGTCGCAGCTTCCATAGCCATCCTCGCGGTTACAGGCTGCAAAAAAAAGGTACTTCCCATCAGGTGAGATGTTCAGGGCACCTTCATTGCCGTGAGAATTGATCGGAGGTCCCAGATTCACCGCCAGCGACCACGTACTGTCTACCTTGTGTGAAACATAGAAATCCTCCTCATATGCCTGGCTCCTGTCGATGGTGAGGGCATCGCGGGGATTTTTCCGGGTGAAATAAATCCATTCCTCATCGGGCGTGATCGCGTTTATAAATTCATCGTAACGGTTGTTGATGCTGTCGCCCATGTTCACCGGTGCATACGGAACAGGGTTGGCAATGCACCGGATGGCAAATTCGGAAGCTTTGAGTTGCTTCTCTGCCTGCTGCCTTTTTGGCTCCGGAAGCTGCTCAAATTCAAGAAATCGCTGGTAATTTAACCGGGAATCTTCATAGTGGCCTGTAACCAATTGCAAGTTGGCAACGATTAAATAAAGGTTTGGAGAAAACGGGTTATTGGTCTTTATGGCAGATTGGTAGGATCCTATCGCCTTTTCGTATTGCTGATCATCAGCGTAAATGTCGCCCATCAGAATGTAGGCCTCAGTAAATGACGGGTCCTGTTCAATTGCCCGCGCAGCATCAGCGATCGCCTTTTCAGTGTTTTTTGCCTGGTAGGAATCAATGGCCGAGTAAAAATATTTTTCAGCTCGTTTATCCCGGGTTGAAAGACCCTGCCCCTGACCCTGGCACATTAAAAATGAAAAATGAAAAATGAAAAATGAAATTAAAAATCGTGCATGGTTCATGGAATGCGCATATATTTATGGCTTTGCAGGGAGATCTTCCATTTCGGATTTGCCTGGATATAACGGATAATTTCGGGCATCATTGTACTGCGCTTGCTCCATTCGGGCTGAAGGTACAGCAGGCATGCGGGTGAAACAAGCTGCGAATTTTCCTCCCCCCACAAAAAATCAGTATTGTCATGAATAATCACTTTTAGCTCATTGGCCAGGGAGGCCATCTCTTTCACCGGTGGGGCATCCCGTTTCGGCGAGACGCATATCCAGTTCCATTTACCGCTCAAAGGCTGCGAACCGGATGTTTCAAGAAAAATTCTGATTCCGCGGTCGTGCAATTCACTGCATAGGTAATCCATATTATATAACAATGGCTCGCCGCCGGTGACGACAATCGCTTTTGCAGGATAAGAGGAGGCGTGCTCCACGACCTGATCGGTTGATATCGGGGGAAAATCGGTTGCATTCCACGATTCTTTTACATCGCACCATTTACACCCGACATCACAGCCGCCAACCCGGATGAAATAGGCAGCCTGGCCTGTATTAAACCCTTCTCCCTGAAGGGTATAAAACTCCTCCATCACCGGAAGGACCTTCCCTTCAAGCAATAATCTATCTGTGGTTGTTTTCAAGGGATTCAGTTTACTTCCTTTTTCACTGCTTTCAGCGTATTCTGGAGCAATGATACGATCGTCATCGGTCCTACTCCTCCGGGAACCGGTGTAATATAGCTGCATTTTCGTGAAACCTTCTCAAAATCAACATCTCCCTGCAACCTGTAACCCGACTTGGTATCGGTTGCCGGCACCCGGTGAACCCCGACATCAATAACCACTGCATCCTTTTTCACCATACCGGCTGTTACGAAACCCTGCCTGCCCAGGGCAGCGATAAGTATGTCGGCCTTAGAAGCTATGGCAGGAAGGTCATTCGAATAACTATGGCAGAGCGTGACGGTGGCATTCCCCGGATTGGATTTGCGAGAAAGCAGAATGCTCACCGGTGTGCCAACAATGTGGCTGCGGCCAAGCACGACCACATTTTTCCCTGCAGTCTCAATCTTGTACCTGTCGAGTAACGTGATGATTCCAAAAGGTGTCGCAGGCAAAAAGCATGGAAGGTTAAGTACCATTCTCCCGATGTTGACCGGGTGAAAGCCGTCGATATCCTTTTTCGGATCAATTCGCTCAATGATCTGATGCTCGTTGATATGGTCCGGGAGAGGAAGCTGTACGATAAAACCATTGATCTCTTCGTCTGCATTCAGAAAATCAATGACTTCGAGCAATTTTTCCCGGGTAATATTCGAAGGATAGCGATACACGGAGGATATAAAGCCAACTTCGCGACATGCCTTTTCCTTGGCAGAAACATAGGTCATGCTTGCAGGATCATCCCCAACCAGGACTGCAGCAAGATGAGGCGGTTCAAGGCCTTTGTCAAGAAATTGCGCCTTCACCTCCATGGCAATTTCACTTTTTATCTGGTCGGCTATCAATTTCCCGTCAAGAAGTTTCATTGGCAGAAGATTAATTCATATTTTTCATGTTCCGCATGACGTTGGCCATGTTTTTCCCTTTGTTGGCAGTGACCATTTTCATCATTTTCCGGGTATCATCAAATTGCTTGATCAACCGGTTTACATCCTGGATACTGGTCCCTGATCCGATTGCAATTCGTTTACGGCGGCTGCCATTCAATACTGCCGGGTTTACGCGCTCAACAGGGGTCATCGAGTGAATGATGGCCTCTATTCCTTTAAAGGCATTGTCGTCGATTTCAAGGTTCCTGATTGCTTTTCCCATGCCGGGGATCATGCCCAGCAGGTCTTTTACGTTGCCCATTTTTTTTATCTGCTTGATCTGAGCCAGGAAATCGTTGAAATCAAACTGGTTTTTGGCAATTTTTCTCTGAAGTTTCTGCGCTTCCTCTTCATCAAACTGCTCCTGTGCTTTTTCTACCAGCGAAACGATGTCGCCCATGCCCAGGATGCGGTCGGCCATTCGTTCGGGATAAAAAATATCGATGGCCTCCATCTTTTCTCCAAGGCCGACAAATTTAATTGGCTTGTTAACGACCGACTTGATACTCAGTGCGGCGCCACCGCGGGTGTCACCATCAAGTTTCGTAAGAACAACTCCTTCATAATCAAGGCGATCATTAAATGCCTTTGCTGTATTTACTGCGTCCTGACCAGTCATGGAGTCGACCACAAACAAGGTTTCCTGGGGATTCAGTACACTTTTAATGTTCGCGATCTCGTCCATCATCTGCTCATCGATGGCCAGCCGGCCGGCAGTATCCACGATCATTACCTGGTAACCTTTTTCTTTTGCAAACGCTAAACCGCGTTTTGCAATTTTCACCGGATCATTGGCCGCATCTTCTGCATAAACATCCACTTCAATTTGCTGACCGAGAACCTTAAGCTGTTCAATGGCGGCGGGACGGTAAACGTCGCAGGCGACAAGCAATGGCCGCCTTCCCTTTTTTGTTTTGAGATAATTTGCCAGCTTTGCCGAAAAGGTTGTTTTACCTGAACCCTGCAAACCTGCCACAAGAATTACTGCAGGCTCGCCTTTAATATTCAGTTCCGATTTCTGCCCGCCCATGAGGTCGGCCAATTCGTCGTGAACGATCTTAACCATTAACTGCCCCGGTGAAACAGCGGTAAGTACATTCTGACCGAGGGCCTTATCTTTCACCTGGTCGGTGAACTGCTTTGCAATTTTAAAGCTAACGTCTGCATCAAGCAAAGCTTTTCTGACATCTTTCAGCGTTTCAGCAACGTTAATTTCAGTAATGTGTCCATGCCCTTTCAGAACCTGGAAAGCCCTGTCTAATTTGTCACTTAATCCTTCAAACATTGTGTGCTGTTTTATGAGTAAATTGTTGAGGTTGCAAAATTAGCAATTTAAATTAACACATGAAAACGCTGCGATTCATAACGGTCATTTCACGAGTATCCGATTAATAACCACACAAAGCATGTCATGTGAGATTTTTTTTTCAAAAAACGATTTTGACATCAAAAAACATCGTAAGTTTGTACAAACAATATTCATTCACTAAAACTTATAAGCTATGAAGAAAATTTTATTTTTGTTTGCAATGCTGTTTTTGCTTTCAGGGTCAGTATCATCACAGACTATCCTATACCAGGATAATCTTGACTCATATGCACTTAACAGCTTTTTAGGTGTTGTCAACCCTACCTGGTGGACAACCTGGTCAAATGCACCAGGAGGTGGCGAAGATATTCAGATGAAGAACACCTTCGCGCATACATCCCCGATGTCGGGCTCGGCCGATAAAGTAGGCGGACAAACCGACGCCATTCTGAAACTCGGCAACAAAGTTTCCGGGAAGTATGAATTGACCTGGTACATGTACATGGAGACCGGAAAATGCGGCTACTACAACATTCAGCACATGCAATCCCCCGGAATCGAATGGGCATTTGAGATCTATTTCCGTACCAGCGGCGCCCTTGAACTGCTTGAAGGTGGAAATACCATCAACGGCACTTACATCAAGGATCAATGGCTCAAAGTGAAGCATGAAATTGACCTGGATGCCGATGAGATCAAACTCTACTTCGACGACGTTTTATTTCACACCTGGGCGTTCAGCAATGAAGCAACTGCCCCCGGAGGAACCAAACAGCTTGGCGGTGTTGACTTTTTTGCCGGTGAAAAAACCGGAACAGGCGAGACGCCCGGATACTATATTGACGATGTATACTTTGCCGAACTTGTAAGCGGAGCTGTACCCGTCATCACTGCTGCCCCTGATTCAGTTTACAAATGGCTGGTTGGTGGCACCAACGGAACCGAAAACCTGACTGTAAACAATACAGGTCTTGCCCCTCTTACGTTTGATGTCAATGTCGTATACGATCTCGACCATCTGAAGAGCGCACCGGTTGTAGCGCAAAGCGGCAATGATTATTCTGTAAAAAGAGTACTTACCACAACGTCGATCGATCCTACGCCCAATCCCGGTCCCCCTTCGCCGATTACCGATGCCACAGCACAATTGCATTATGATGGTGACCAGGCATCTGCAGTAGGCTGGAATACCGTTCCTACAACAGTTACCGTTGCAGCACGTTTCCCGAACAGCATGACAGTTCCCTGGGCAGGCCTCGACCTCACTTCGGTTGAAGTTTATGTTAATGAACTTAATGCACCTCCTGCTTCAAACCTGATGAAGTTGAGAGTTTATGGCATGGGGAACACCTATGAACCAGGTCCTATGATCTATGAGCAGAATTTCACTCCGGTCGGAGCTGCATGGGAAACAGTTACCCTTACGACTCCCGTTAAAATTACCGGCGAAGACATCTGGGTTGGATACAATCTGACACAAATTACTTCCGGTATTTTTATTCCCGGCACTGACGGCGGGCCTGCTGATCCCAATGGTGACTTTTTAAGCACCGGGGTGGGTTGGTCGCATCTCTCACCGGGCCTTGACTATAACTGGAACATCCGTGCAAACCTTGTGGGTACAGTAGCTGCACACTGGCTCACTGTCTCCCCAATGGCTGGCACAGTTACCCCTGCCGGAAATCAACCGCTGGTTTTAAATTTTAACACAACCGGGCTGAGCCTTGGCCGCTATACAGCAACTGTAAAATTACTGAGCAATGACCTTGTATCGCCTGTGGTAGATGTACCTGTGGTGCTCGATGTTGTTGGCGTTGGTATCAATGACCTCGAAAAAACGGCCGTAATGGTCTATCCTAACCCGGTAAAGGATGTCCTGAACATTCAGACAAACGGAACCGTCAGCAATATCACCATTACTGATTTCAACGGCAAAGTTGTTTACACCGGGATGAGTCAGTCAATCGATTTCAGCAAATTCAGCAAAGGAGCTTACTTTGTGAAGGTTGAAACAAGTGCCGGAACCTCCAATACTAAATTTATCAAGAATTAGTATCTGAAGTTAACCAGTATCAGACCTTCCAGGTTTTTAAGAACCTGGAAGGTCTTTTTTTTTTTTACATCCGTTCGGGGACCTCAATTCCAAGAAGTTTCATGGATCTGCGGATGATGTTGCCGGTAAATTTTGAAATGCAGATACGTAATAAGCGTTTTGACGGATCCTCCTCCTTCAACACAGGTAACTCCTGGTAAAACTGATTAAACCCTTTTGCAAGGTCGAAGACATAATTGGCGATGATGGCCGGACTGTGTTCCTCCCCAGCCTGGACAACAGTTTCCATGAACTGGTAAAGACGTTTGATGGTTTCTTTTTCGAGTGGCAACAACGGCACATGCACCGGAATTTTCGCATCCTTCCATAGAATGCCTGCTGCATCAGCCTTTACGAGCAGCGATTGAATCCGGGCATAAGTATATTGTATGAACGGGCCGGTATTGCCGTTAAAATCGATCGATTCCACCGGATCGAACATCATGTTTTTTTTGGGATCAACCTTCAGGATGAAATATTTTAAGGCGCCCAGGCTGATGGTATTGAAGAGCTTCTCTGCTTCGCTGGCAGACAGTTCATTTGCTTTGCCAAGTTCGCGGGTAATTTGTTCGGCGCAGATGAACATTTCATCCATGAGGTCATCAGCGTCGACAACAGTTCCTTCACGCGACTTCATCTTGCCCTCGGGCAGCTCGACCATGCCGTAGGAGAGATGATTGACATGCGTGCTGTATTCCTTGCCCAACATGCTCAGGACCCGCTTCAGCACATCAAAATGATAATTCTGCTCATTTCCTACAACATAGATCATTTCCAACGGATGGTAATCATCATAGCGCAACTGGGCCGTCCCGATATCCTGGGTCATGTATACCGAGGTGCCATCAGCGCGCTGCAGCAGTTTTTCATCAAGTCCTTCATTTCTGAGATCAGCCCAAATGCTTCCATCCTCCTTGCGTTTAAGAATACCTTTCCCGAGACCCTCCATTACGAGGTTTTTGCCAAGCAGGTAGGTTTCACTTTCATAATATATGTGATCGAAATCAACCCCCAGGCGACGATAGGTCACATCAAATCCATCGTAAGCCCATCCATTCATCAATTTCCATAAACCAACTGTTTCAGGGTCCTTTGCTTCCCATTTCCTCAGAATATCCTGGGCTTCTGTAATCAGGGGAGCCTGGCGTTCGGCCTCCTCCCCGGTAAGCCCTTTCCCGATGAGGTCTTTTATCTGTGCCTTGTAATGCTTGTCAAACAGCACATAATACTTCCCGATCAAATGATCCCCCTTCATTCCGGAGGAGGCGGGTGTTTCATGGTTGCCCCATTTCATGTAGGCAAGCATCGATTTGCATATGTGGATGCCGCGATCGTTCACCAGGTTGACCTTAACAACCTTATGCCCGTTGGCTTTCAGGATCCCGGCCAAAGAAAACCCAAGCAAATTGTTGCGGATATGGCCCAGGTGCAGCGGCTTGTTGGTGTTTGGCGACGAATATTCAAGCAACACCGGGCGCTCAGAGCGGGTTTTATGGAATCCGAATTCAGGGTTTACTGACTGTATGACCAGGAACATCATCCAGAACTCATCGGTAAGGACCAGGTTAAGAAAACCCTTGATCACGTTGAACTCTTTAATCTCCGGCATGTTTTGCTGAAGAAAGGTCCCGATATCTGCAGCAGTTGCTTCAGGTGATTTCCTTGAAATTTTCAGGAGTGGGAAGACCACGATGGTAAAATCGCCTGTAATCTCTTTTTTAGTTTTTTCGAGGCCGATTGAATTGTGATTCAGATCATGCCCGTATAATTTACTGACTGCAATACAGGTCTGCTCCAGTAGTTTCGTCTCGATCATAGTTCATTTTTTTTGCGCTGCAAATTTAATCCGATTTTAAGTTAAATCAAGCTGCTGCATGGGGATAAAAATTATAGTAACAATTTTGCCAGTTACCAAAAAATGAGTAGGTTTGCAAACAATCTCCTGAAAATTTACTTATCAATAATCATATTCTACAAATCCCAAAAAGCGAGGTTAGCATGAAAAAAAATGTAATCATTATTGGTGCTGCCGGAAGAGATTTTCACAATTTCAACACGTACTATCGCGATAACGCGAATTTCAACGTGGTGGCTTTTACAGCTGCGCAGATTCCGGACATAGATGGACGAAAATATCCCGCCGCACTGGCAGGTAAACTTTATCCCAAAGGCATTCCCATCTATGCCGAATCAGAACTTGTTTCCCTTATCCAGAAACACAATGTTGAAATCTGCAACTTTGCCTACAGCGATGTCCCTTACCAGAGGGTCATGAACATAAGCTCCATCGTAAACGCTGCAGGTGCAAATTTTCTCCTGCTCGGACCGAAAGACACCATGATCAAGAGCACCAAGCCGGTAATCGCCGTAGGTGCAACACGCACCGGCTGCGGAAAAAGCCAGACATCCCGCCGGATCATTGAAATCCTGATGGCAAAAGGGCTAAAAGTTGTTGCCATCCGCCACCCGATGCCTTATGGTGATCTCGTTGCCCAGAAAGTTCAACGGTTCGCAACCGTGAAAGATCTCGAAAAGCACAAATGCACCATCGAGGAGATGGAAGAGTACGAACCGCATGTTGTTCGTGGCAATGTTATTTATGCAGGCGTTGACTATGAAGCCATTCTGCGTGCCGCTGAAAAGGATCCGAAAGGTTGCGACATCATCCTGTGGGATGGCGGAAACAATGATTTCCCGTTTTATAAGCCAGACCTGATGGTCACCGTGGCCGATCCACACCGTCCGGGTGCAGAGATGAATTATTATCCGGGCGAAGTCAATATCCGCATTGCCGATGTTGTCGTGCTTAACAAGATTGACTCAGCCTACCCTGAAAACATCAAGACGGTTCGCGACAATATCCAGAAGATCAACCCAAAGGCCGTTGTCGTCGATGGCGCCTCCCCCATCCGTGTTGATGATGAATCGATCATCCGCGGTAAAAGGGTACTCGTGATCGAGGATGGCCCGACACTCACCCACGGTGAAATGAAGATCGGCGCAGGGGTTGTTGCAGCACAGAAATACGGCGCAGCCGAGCTGGTTGATCCGCGTCCATATGTTGTGGGTAAACTCGCTGAAACATTCCGGATCTACCCCAACATCGGACAACTACTGCCCGCCATGGGATACGGTGATCAGCAGGTGAAAGATCTCGAAGCGACCATCAATAAGGTAAAATGCGATTCAGTGGTCATTGCCACCCCGATCGATCTCAACCGCCTGGTGAAGATCAAGAAACCAAACACCCGGGTTTATTATGATCTCCAGGAAATCGGCAAACCAGACCTGGATGACATCCTGAATGGTTTTCTGAAAAAACACAAAATTAAGTAGTTTTTAAATCCCGGTTTTCACCGGGATTTTTTTATATTTGTTTAGTTGACAATCAACGATTAATACTCAGATAATGAAAAATAAAAGCTTGGTTTCCATCAATGATTTTAGCCGTGAGGAGCACATCCGGATCCTCGATCTTGCCGGTGCATTTGAAAACCGTCCCAAACAACGTATTTTAGAAGACTATGTAGTTGCCACGCTTTTTTTTGAGCCCTCCACACGCACACGCCTCAGCTTTGAGAGTGCCGCCACCCGCCTGGGTGCCAAGGTGATCGGGTTTACAGACTCATCCAGTTCCAGCGTGACAAAAGGAGAATCGTTGCGCGACACCATTCTTACGGTAAGCAATTACTGCGACATCATTGTCATGCGGCATCCCAGGGAGGGAAGCGCAAGGTTTGCAAGTGAAGTAGCCACAGTTCCGGTGATCAATGCAGGCGACGGGGCCAACCAGCATCCGACACAAACTTTACTTGACATGTACTCGATCAGGAAGACCCAGGGTTCTCTCGACAACCTGAATGTTGCCTTTGTGGGCGACCTCAAATACGGCCGAACAGTGCATTCACTGGTGCAGGCACTCTGCAATTACAAAACAACGTTTCACCTGGTATCGCCCCTTGAGTTAAAACTGCCGAGTTCAGTGAAGATGTCGATCAAGGAAAAAAACCTTGAATATAATCAGACGACTGACCTGCAGGAGATCATCAACGAAGTTGATATCCTGTATATGACAAGGATTCAGAAAGAACGGTTTTCGGATCCGTTGGATTATGAAAAAGTGAAAAATGCTTATGTATTGCGCAACAACATGCTTGAAAAAGCAAAACAGAACCTGAAGATCATGCATCCTCTGCCCCGTGTCAATGAAATTACCACCGATGTCGACAGCAACCCAAAGGCCTATTATTTTACGCAGGCCCTGAACGGGGTTTTCGTCAGGCAAGCTTTGCTGGCCTCAATTCTTGGCGTTGTTGAATAACAGAAAAAATTATACCATGGAAAAAGAAATTCTCAGAAAAGAGCTCAAAGTGTCGGCCATTGAAAATGGCACCGTCATCGACCATATTCCTTCCGGAAATGTGTTCCAGGTAATTAAAATATTAAACCTTGCGGAATACCAGAATCAGTTGCTGATTGCCACCAATCTCGACAGCCGGAAAATGGGAAAGAAGGGTATCATCAAAGTGACCAACAAATTTTTCAAAAGTGATGAAATAAATAAAATCGCACTGGTGGCACCCTCTGCAACCCTCATCATCATTAAAAACTTCGAAGTGATTGAAAAGAAGCAGGTGGAGGTGCCCGACTTTGCGGAGAACATCGTGAAGTGCTTTAACCCGAACTGCATCACCAACAACGAAGAGATCAGCACGATGTTCACGGTGATTGACAAACAGGAGCTTAAACTTCGCTGCCATTACTGTGAAAAGATCACAGCCCGGAAAAACATTGCATTCAGATAATGCTGCATCACATCACAAAACTGATAACAGAAGGAGAGCATCAGCAGCTTGATTTTAAATTTGAAATTTCCGATGCTCACAAGATCGCCCGCACGCTGGTTGCATTTGCAAATACCGACGGCGGGCGGCTGTTAATCGGGGTCAAAGATAATGGTGCACTTGCAGGCGTGCGCTCGGAAGAGGAATACTATATGGTGGAAGCCGCAGCAAAAATGTATTGCAAACCTGCGGTTGACTTCAGTGTTAAAGAGTGGAACCTGAACAAGAAGACCATCCTCGAGGTTATCATCATGAAGAGTGCCAGCCGACCGCATTTTGCAAAACAGAAGGAGGGAAACTGGCTGGCCTATCACCGTGTACATGACCAAAACTTTCTCGTTAACAAGATACTGATGCGGGTATGGAAACTGGAAAGCGCTCCCCGGGGCGTCTATTTGAAATTCACCGATCCTGAAAAATTCCTCCTTGAATATATGGAAGCCAGCAGTTCGATAACCTTGTCAAAATATATGCGCCTGGCAGGAATTTCACGTAACAAGGCAGAGAGCATCCTGGTAAGATTTATGCTGTTGAAAATCCTTCGCATGAATTTTACCGAAAATTTAACATTTTTCACCCTAAACCCTTCAGCTAAACTCACTGAGAATGGTTAGCTTTGCAAACAAGATATGAAACGACTATCGTTACTGGCATTCCTGTTATTGTTTGCGGCACCTGTTTTTTGCCAGGTTGAGCTGGGGGATATTGTTTCCGCCGATAATGAAAGTTTGTTTCAGCCAAAGAAATTAACCTGCCAGCTCACCCTGGGATCCCAGTTCACTTCAAGTTCGGGATTCGGGTCAGGATTAACAACGTATGTCACTCCCCGGCTTTCATATCGATTGAATAACCGCCTCAGCATCGGTGGAGGGGTAAGCATCATCCAGACGGGTTACTTCAAGGCCAGGTCATATTTTCAGCAAGAGCCGGCTGCAGTCAGCAATGGTAATTTCACCGGCGCCCTGATTTTTGTCGACGGCACCTACCTGGTAAACAACCGGCTCTCTGTTTACGGCTCGGCATATAAACAGCTACCCATTACCCAGGACCCTCTTCCTTACAATCCATTCAACCCCGTTTCTGCCCATGGCGCGCAGGGAGTCAACCTGAACGTAAGTTACAGGATTGGCAATAATGTTTTTATACAGGCAGGTTTTCACTATGCGGAGGGGATGAACCCCCATGCCACCGATCCATTTAACCGGAACCCTTTCCTGAACAACACTTACGAACCTTATTCGGCTTTTGGAACTCCCAGGTGGTAGGTGTAACATTGTTGCATAAAGGTTTCCCCTGCCAAAATGATCTTCATTCAATAAGTAATTATTTTGTGTTATCTTTGACTGGGCAAAAATAAAGATAAATCCCTGGGAGCAATCTAAACAGCAACTTGTATGAAAAACCTTATTCGCCTGGCAGCCCTGGCGCTTTTATTCGGACTTACCCTGCCGGGATGCTATTACGACAAGGAAAATGAATTATATCCGTCGTTGGGCAATTGCGACACATCAGGCGTAATGACCTATTCCGGGTCGATTTCCCCCATCATGACAGCGAATTGCAATGTTTGCCACAGTGCGTCGGTTGCCTCAGGCGGTGTAACCACCGACAATTACGACGGGCTGTATATTGTCGCTGCCAATGGGCAACTCTGGTCGGCTGTTAGCCATGAGGGCAACATCCCTCCAATGCCCCAGGGATCGGCTAAACTTTCGGATTGCAACCTCACGCAGATCCAAAAATGGATTGGTGCAGGAGCCCCTAAAAACTAGAACATAATACTCAGTAATTGCTGCTTTTATTGGTACACATAAATTAAATAGAATGAAAACCTGGCTTAAGATTGTCATAGGATTGATTGTGGTCGGAATCATCGCGATATTTTTGATTTACAAGTTCGTTTATAACAAACAGCATCCTGATTTTGAAAATCTTGAAGCGAATTATACCACCACTGCGCAAGTCCTATACCAGGCCTACAAAACCAACAACGATATTGCCTCAGCAAAGTACGATGGTAAAATAATCGCGGTTACCGGCAACCTGAGCAAAATTGAAACAGCTGATTCACTGGTGATCGCGGTATTTGTATTCACCCAGGGAGACTTTGGCGACGAAGGAATTCGCTGCACGATGCTTCAGAAATTTAACAATGACGCCGGCAAGCTTCAGCCTGACGGCGAAGTAAAGATAAAAGGCTATTGCACCGGGTTCAATGAAACGGATGTGATACTCGAGAAATGTTCAATCATCAACCAATAATATACGTTACCATGCGATCCATTTCAATAGTTTTCGTTCTTGTCTGCTTTACCGCAATGTCGGCAGGCGCCCAGAAATTCATTACCAAGACCGGGCATATTAAATTTTATTCTGATGCGCCGCTGGAGAAAATTGAGGCCCACAACCGGCAGGTGAACAGCGTTCTTGACCTGTCGACCGGCGGTTTTGCATTTAAAGTGCTGATGAAATCATTTGAATTTGAAAAAGCGCTCATGCAGGAGCATTTCAATGAAAACTATGTTGAATCAGATAAATATCCCACTGCTACGTTTGTGGGCACCGTGACGAACATCAAAGATGTCAACATCGAAAAAGAGGGCATTTACGAGGCAAATGTTGAGGGTAAACTCACACTGCACGGAGTGACAAAGGTCATTAAAGAGAAGGGCACCTTTGAAATGAAGCAGGGAAAATTACTTGGCAAGTCCAAATTCAACCTTACGGTTGCCGATTATAACATTACAATTCCCGGAAATGTGGGAAAAAATGTCTCCAAGACTATTGAAGTGACCGTCGACATTACATTGGACAAAGCAAATATGTAACATGAACAACAAATTACTTTTCCTGCTCGCTGTGACCGGCGCGCTGCTTGTTTCATCTGTCAAAGGCCAGGATGATCTTCTTTCAATGATGGATAAGGATCAAAACCCAGTCATCGGTTACACATCGGCTACTTTTAAAACGACAAGAATCATCATCGGACAATCCATTGAATTACCGCCAAAGGGAAATCTGCTGTTTGTGATCACCCACCATTTTGGCGCTATCAATACCGGCTATGTGAACCTGTATGGTCTAAAGCAGGCAAACATCAGGCTGGGCCTTGATTATGGATTAACCGACCGGATCGGTTTCGGCGCCGGATTGAATACGGATCAGAATACCTGGGATGGGTACCTGAAATTCAAAGCGTTGCGACAGAGTACCGGGACACGGAGGATGCCTGTTACGGTCGACTTGTTTGCGAACACTGCAATTTACACCACCCCGTCGCCTTATCCTGACAGTTCATATTATTTCTCCACCCGCATGACCTATGCATTCCAGGTGCTGATCGCCAGGAAATTCAGCAACAGGCTGTCGCTTCAACTAGTCGGATCGTTGGTGCATAAGAATATCGTGCCGACAACCGAAGATAAAAACGATATTTTCACATTAGGCGCCGGTGGCCGGTTTAAATTAAGCCAGCGGGTTTCGGTCAATGCAGAATACCATTATCTCTTCAAGGGCCAGGTGGTTTCGACCCAGGTACATAATTCGTTTTCTCTCGGGGTTGACATTGAAACCGGTGGCCATGTTTTCCAGATCTTCCTTACCAACTCTTACGGGGAATACGAACAGACCTTCCTGACAGATACCCGTGGAAAATGGTCAAATGGAGATATTTTCCTGGGATTCAATATTAACAGGATATTCACGATCGTGAAGCCAAAGGTGCCGAAAGAATAAACTCACCTGTTCCGGATCATTTTACCGGTGAAATCTGCTGCAACTTACCATGTGGTCGTTCACCATTCCGGCAGCCTGCATGAAGGCGTAGCAAATCGTGCTTCCCACAAATTTAAACCCGCGGCGCTTTAGGTCTTTGCTCATTGCGTCGGATTCGGGTGAGGTTACAATCATTGCCGAGAGGCTTGTCAGTTGATTGTTGATGGATGTTCCTCCCGTGAACTGCCAGATGTATTTGTCGAAGGTTCCGAATTCCTTTTGCACCTCCAGGAAACACTTCGCATTCTGAAAAGTACCAAGAATTTTCGCTTTATTTCTGATGATGCCTGCATCACCCATCAGCCGGAGGAATTCCTCTTCTCCATACTCTGAGATTTTCTTTATATCGAATCCGTCGAAGGCTTTCCGGAAGTTCTCCCGCTTGTACAGCACGGTCCTCCAACTCAGCCCGGCCTGGAATGCATCCAGCACCAGAAATTCAAATATTTTCCTGTCATCATGAAGCGGAACTCCCCACTCTTCATCGTGGTATCTGATCATCAGGGGATCATTGGTTGGCCAGTTGCAGTCGGACATGTGAATTATCGTTTATGAAGCATGAATATATTTCGCCACATCGAATTTCCTTTTGCAGCCCTGGAAATTCATGTACCGGATCATGCCAAAGATTTTCCGTTCGCTCCAGGGCCGGTCATGGGTTCCGCCGATGGACCAGGCAATGCCGGCATACCCATTCGGATCGCGCCCGTCGAGTTCGTATTTATCATTCAGGTATATAGCCACAGCCATGGCTTCTTCCGGAGAGGCGGTCCACTCCAGTATTTTCTTTGCCCAGTACATCCTCAAGAAGCCGTGCATCTTCCCGGTGACGACCATTTCACGCTGGGCCGCATTCCACAGCGGATCATGGGTTCTCCCCTCTTCAAACTGCTCTGGTGAATAGCAGTATTCGCGGGGGTCGTCGCGATGCTTGTTTAACGTAGCCTGGGCCCATGGCTGAAACCCGTCGAATTGGTCGTAGCCGGGGTTATGCAGGCAAAAATTATCTGCCAGTTCGCGCCGTACGATCAACTCTTCCAGGAAAGCCTTTTTTGATTCCGGTTTTGCATCGCTGGCCTGAACTGCAAGCGCCAGGCGCTGGGCTGAAAGATGACCGAAATGCAGGTATGGAGATAAGCCGGATTGCCCTGCTTTACCCGGAAAATTCCGGGCAGCCGCATAATCATCCAACCGTTTGTCGATAAAATCGGCGAGCGCATCCGATGCCCCTGTTTCGCCCGGCACAAGCCAATCAACTTCAGAAACCATCTGGTCAACGTTTAATGACGTAATGACTTTTATGCAATCGATCCTTTTTGCCTTGGGCGAATCCATGGAATAGGGATGCCTGACAAGCGGAGGAAAATCGGTAAGAAATTCAGGCAATAGTCGCTCCACCTTTTTCCTAAGGGTAAACGCAGCATACTCCGGTTTGCCTGATATCTTCCTGCATGGGATAATATTGTGGGTGTCGACCTCATGAAACGGAAT
>JBBQUQ010000007.1:0-58301 GCA_038212325.1 Bacteroidales bacterium | reverse complement strand
AGCAAAGCGTCCAGATTTTTCAATCAAGGGACATAAGGGATTCCCTGGTGAGAAAGTTCAACCTGGGAAAACACTGGAAAATTGATTCTGCATATATCCATTTTGAGAGCAGCCTTGGACTGGAATACGAACGGAGAGTCCATTTTAACAAAACGCCTTTCGATGCTATTGAGATTGAAGTCCTGGACCAGGATCCGATCATGGCCCGCGATATGGTCAACGCCATACTCGAAATCTACAATAAAAAACTTCAAACCATGCACAAGGAGAAATTCGGCGAGGTTGTTCTCAATTACAAATATATAATTGATGTTAAGAAGGACTACATGGATTCTTTGAAAGCACGGGCCGATACATTAAATACAAAGTTTGGCCTTCTCGAATACAGCAACCAGACCCGCGAGGTGATGAGGGCCTACCTGAATGGGGGCAAATCAGGCTCGGGTGAGGTGCAGAGGCTAAAGAAAAATATGGAAGAGAAGGGCGTTGAATCGGTTCTCTTGCGCGATTTAATGGGAGCAGAAGCCAATACATTTAGCACCATGAAGTTAGATGCGGAAAAGGCGCTCTTTAACTACCACAGGGAATATACCTACGTAAATGTGCTCAGCAAACCTTTCATCGCTGATAAAAAAGCATACCCGGTCAGGTGGATCATTGTTGTATTCAGCACCCTGGCTGCTTTCTTCATGGCTGTCCTGGTCATTGGATTGATTGAGCGTGGAAAATTCCTCAGCCTGTTAACAGGAGGCAATGAAGGATAAACTATTGGAAATACGGAGTTATCTAAGTCGCTATAACCATAGGAACATCATCCTCTATGTGTTGAGCGCGATGTTTATTGGGCTTAACTGCTATTTGATTTACCGGGAAAATTACTGGATGATTTTCCTTCCTGTTTTTTTGGTGATTCTCTACCTTTATTTTTATTCGCTCGACAAGATATTGTTGCTGATAACTGCCCTTACACCGGTTGCCATTAACATCACGCAATTCGAATTCAATGTTGGTGTTTCTCTACCCACTGAACCAATGATGCTGGGGGTCCTGCTGATATTTGTCCTTAAATTGTTTTATGACAGCCCGGTCGATAAAAAAACATGGAAGCATCCGTTAACGATCATCGTGGGACTGCAACTGGGCTGGATGCTGATAACCTGCATTACCAGCGATTTGCCCGTGGTATCATTAAAACAATTGCTTGCCCGGTTGTGGTTCGTGGTGCCATTTTATATCCTGGGGATCCAGCTTTTCAGCAAACGGTCTAATATTAACCGTTTTATCTGGTTTTATACAATTCCATTAATCGGAATTATTGCCTACACCACGTATAATCATTCACTGTGGGGTTTTGATGAACAGGCCAGCCATTGGGTCATGGAGCCGTTTTATAACGATCATACGGCGTATGGCGCCATCATAGCACTTTTTGTTCCGTTATTCTGCGGATTCACATTCAGCAGGGTGTATTCGAATTTTACAAGGTTCAGTTCTTTTCTTGTGCTTATAATTTTACTCATTGCCCTGGTGCTTTCATACAGCCGCGCAGCATGGATCAGCCTGGCATTCGCAGCTGGGGTGCTGCTGATCGTGCTATTCAGGATTAAATTCAAGTGGATATTTTTCGTATCGGTGGTTTTTGGAATTACCTTTTACCTTTTTTCGTTTCAGATACTCGACAGGCTGGAAAAAAACCGTCAGGGGCCTTCCGCGAATTTTGTGGAGCACCTGCGTTCGATCTTGAACATTTCAACAGACAATTCCAACCTCGAACGCATCAACCGGTGGCAGTCGGCCCTGAGGATGTTTGAAGACAGGCCGTTATTCGGTTATGGCCCGGGAACCTACCAGTTTGAGTACGCCCCTTTCCAAAGGTCCAAAGAAAAAACATTGATCAGCACGAATGCCGGCGATGAGGGAAATGCGCATAGCGAGTACATTGGTCCTCTCGCAGAGCAGGGTTTGCCGGGGATGTTGCTCGTGTTTTTATTGATAGGCTCATTTGTAATCATAGCTATGCGTGTTTACCGGCGTTCAACTGACCCCGAAGTGAGAATGCTGAGCCTCTCTCTCATGCTGGCCTTGCTGACTTATTTTATGCACGGAACGATGAATAACTTCCTGGATACCGATAAAGCATCGGTTCCTGTATGGGGATTCATTGCTGCAATTGTAGCGTTGGATATTTATGCAGGGAAGGGGAAAGGGGAAAAAGACGTGACGCGTGACACGTGACACGTGACACGTGAATCGTGAGTGGAACCTTCCGTTATTTTAGTTTGGAAATAATGTCGGGCAGCATTTTCAGTGCTGCGACTTCACGCCATTTTTTTCGTGCATCAATAGCCGGTCGGCCCCAATAGGTTTTTCCGCCTTCGAGAGATTTTTCCGTGCCGGAACCGGCCAGGACAATTGCTCCTTTCCCGATCACAAGGTCTTTGTTCACAAGTACATTGGCCCATAGAATAACATCGTCCTCAATTCTTGTTACGCCAGCGATGGCACAAAACGCCCCGATCAGGCAGTTTTTCCCGATATAGGTATCATGGCCAACCTGAACATGATTGTCAAATTTGGTGCCTGCGGAAATGATGGTATCGCCTGATACGCCCTTGTCTATACTCGAAAGTGCTCCAATTTCCACATGGTCTTCAATAACGACCCTGCCGCATGATTCAAGTTTTTTATAGCCGTCCGGGCGCTTCTGGTAATAATAAGCGTCGGCACCGATCACCGAACCTGAATGGATGATAACGTGGTTGCCGATCACTGTATGATCATAAATGCTGGCATTGGCATGAATGATGCAGTTCCTGCCGATTTTAACATGGTTCCCCACAAAGGCTCCCGGCTGAATGACGGTACCTTCGCCTATCTCGGCACTGGGAGAGACAGATAGACTGGCCTTTTCAAATGGCCTGAACCTTGCAGCCAGCGACACGTAGGCGTCAAATGGTTTTTCGCATACCAGCAGGGCTTTTCCTTCAGGGCATTCGACTACCTTATTGATCAATATGGTGGTGGCTTTAGATCCAAGTGCTTTGGTGTAGTATTTCGGATGATCAACAAATGTCAGATCGCCGGCCTCTACCATGTGGATTTCATTGATGCCCGTAATGAGGAAATCGGGGTTTCCAATCATGGTTGCACCGGTAAGGGCAGCCACTTCAGAAAGTTTTAACGGACCTGGAAATTTCATGAATCCTCCTTAAACCTTAACCCGTTCCGAATAATCCCCGGTGCGTGTATCAACTTTTATAGTTTCACCTTCATTGATAAAAAGGGGGACTTTAACGGTAGCACCGGTTTCGACGGTACAGTCTTTAAGTGCATTCGTAGCGGTGTTTCCTCTCATCCCGGGTTCGGTATAGGTTATTTTCAAAACAACAAACGGTGGAAGTTCGCAGGTTAGGGCTGTTTCCGTGTCGGCATGAAACAGAATCTCAACCTCCTGACCCTCTTTCAAAAACTGCGGCGCATTGATGAGCGTGTCGGGAACATAAATCTGCTCAAAGGTCTCCGTATGCATAAAATGGTAATCGGCGTTCTCCTTGAAGAGAAACTGGTATTTTCTGCGTTCAACGCGGGCAATTTCCAGTTTTGCACCTGAATCGAAGGTGTTGGCAATAACACGGCCATGCTTAAGGCTTTTTAATTTTGTTCGGATAAATGCCGGTCCTTTACCGGGTTTTACATGCTGAAATTCAACAATGCTGTATAAGTCATTGTTGAATTCGATGACCAGACCATTCCTGATATCTGCTGTTGTTGCCATAAAAATATTTTGTCGATTGTTTTTTAAAGGGCTGCAAAATTAGTTAAAAAACTTGAATTAAATGTGTTAATTTTGCGGCAGTATTGAAAAATAAGGCACATACCGGTTGATGAAACAACTCCTGAAACAACTCCTTGCACTACTCCATATTTCGGTAACACGTAACCAGAAATACGATGCCTACACTAAAAAAATCATTCAGCAAAGCCTGAAACCTGATTCTAATTGCATTGATGTCGGTTGCCACAAAGGGGAGATTCTTGATCTGATGATGAAAGGGGCGCCACAGGGGAAGAAAATCGGATTTGAACCGATCCCGTTTTTTTATCAGTACCTTACCGGTAAATATTCCGGTGACCAGCTTGTAAAAATATATCCTACAGCGCTTTATGATAATACAGGCACAACTGTTTTTCAGCATGTATTGAATGCGCCTGCATATAGCGGGATCAAACAGCGCAAGTACGACGGAAAACATGTTGATATTGAACAGATCACCGTGGAGACCGGTTTGCTCGACCATTTTATTCCAGACGCGCTTCAGATAGACCTTATAAAGATCGATGTGGAAGGTGCTGAATTCAGGGTGATGAAAGGCGCTGCAGAAACGCTCAGGCGATGTAAACCTGTCGTCATATTCGAATTCGGATTAGGTGCTGCCGAATTTTATAACAGCAATCCTATGGAACTGCATTCATTTCTAACCCGTGAATGCGGTATGAAAATTTCTACCCTCAAGGGTTATCTTGACCATTCTCCAGTGTTGACCGAAACTCAGTTCTGCAGCACCTTTGACAACGGAAGTGAATATTATTTTGTGGCGCACCCCTGACGCTGCGTTGCTATTTGTAATCCTCGATCTGCAATGATTTTGTTGCAAATGCCGATTCTGTTTGATGGAGGTTTGAGCAGACGATGATGGTGCGGTTTCCGGCAAATTTACGCATGAGTTCCAGGTACCAGTCGATGCCGGCTTTATCGAGGTTCATGGTCGGTTCATCGAGCAGGATCAACGGTACGTCGCTGAGGACTGCCAGCACCAGTTTCATGCGCTGTTTCATTCCCGATGAAAATTTCCTGATTTGTTTGTATTTCATTGCAGGGAAATCAAGCAAACCGGTTACTGATGAAATATCATATCCCTGCAGGTAAGGTTTAAACGAAAAGTGAAACCTGAGCATTTCTTCGAGTGTGAAATCCTCGATCAGTTCGAGATAGGGTGCCACCATGGTGAGGTGACGGAACACGTTTTCCCCATTGATATTTGTTCCTCCGATGGAATAGGTCACCTTACCAGCGGTAGGGTGGATGTTCCCTGCAATTACCTGCAGCAGGGTCGATTTTCCGGAACCGTTCCTGCCCAGGATCGCGGAAGCCGAATTTTCTTCGAATGAAAATGCAACGTTACGGAAAATCCATTCCGAACTAAACTTCTTGCCGATTTGTTCAAGCTGGATTTTCATTTTTCCCTCACTTTGGAATATCCCTTCATAATCCCGCGGCTTGAATTGGCAATAAATGAAAGGATTTCATCGCGTTCGGGTGTTGCTTCAACTTTGGCTTCAATGATCTCAACCGCCTGTGAAACATTATATCCCTTGATAAAAATGATCCGGTAGATTTCCTGGATTTTATTGATCACTTCGGGAGAAAATCCCCTTCTGCGGAGTCCGATCGAATTAACACCCACATAGGAAAGGGGGTCCCTGGCTGCCTTTGTATAGGGCGGAACATCTTTTCCCACCCCCGATCCACCTGCAATGATGGAATGGGTACCAATATGGCAAAACTGGTGAATGGGAACCAGGCCTCCGACAATTGCCCAATCGTCAACGATAACGTGCCCGCCAAGCATGGCAGCGTTTGCGAGGATGACATTGCTGCCAACAACGCAATCATGTGCAATGTGCACATAGGCCATGATCAGCGTGTTGTCGCCAACCACTGTTTCATAGCTGGCCTTGGTGCCGCGGTTGATGGTGGCAAATTCGCGGATCGTAACATTGTTCCCGATCTTAACGATGGTATCTTCACCGGCAAATTTCAGATCCTGCGGAATCGCAGAAATCACTGCTCCCGGAAATATCTTACAGTTCTTGCCGATGCGTGCACCCTCCATAATGGTCACGTTGGAGCCGATCCAGGTCCCTTCTTCGATGATTACGTTTTTATCGATGGAAACGAAGGGTTCAATGACAACATTTGCGGCCACTTTAGCCTGGGGGTTTACATATGCTAAAGGTTGATTCATGTTATACTGATTATTTTCTCTGAATTTGGGCCATCATTTCGGCCTCCATAACAATTTTGTTGCCCACGTAGGCAATGCCTTTCATGCAGATCAAACCACGGCGTATCGGGGCTGTAAGTTGATTGAAGAAGACCAGGGTATCGCCCGGTACCACTTTATGCCTGAACTTTACACTGTTGATCTTAACGAAAAGGGTGTTGTAATTCTGGGGATCTTCAACCATGTTGAGGGCAAGAATCCCCCCGGTTTGCGCCATCGCTTCAATCTGGATCACTCCTGGAAGCACTGGTTCATCGGGGAAATGGCCCACGAAAAACGTTTCGTTAATGGTGACATTTTTAACCCCGACTACGAAATCCTTACCCATTTCAAGAATTTTGTCGATAAAAAGGAACGGAGGACGGTGAGGGAGGATCTCTTTGATCTGGTTGATGTTGTAGAGCGGGGTTTTGTTCAGGTCGAACTTGGGACCCTCCTCGGGATGCTGCTCCTTTTTCAACTGCCTTTTGATCATCTTGGCAAATTGCACGTTTGAATAATGACCCGGACGGGTAGCAATGATATGCCCTTTGATAGGCATTCCGACCAGTGCAAGGTCGCCAATGATATCGAGCAATTTGTGGCGAGCTGGTTCATTGGGGAACTGCAGTTCAAGGTTATTCAGAATGCCCTCTTTAAGCACTTTAACCTTGGGTTTGTTAAACAGGTGAGCCAGGTGGTCAAGTTCTGACCGCGACATTTCACGGTCAACAAAAACAATGGCATTGCTCAGGTCGCCGCCTTTGATAAGGTTATTGTTTACCAGGTATTCAAGCTCATGCAGGAACACAAATGTGCGGCAGGTTGCGAATTCATCCTTGAAATTGCTGATATGGCTTAGCGTGGCATTTTGAGACTGCAGCACTTTTGATTCATAGTCAATCATGACCGATACCCTGAATTCATCGGAGGGGATGGCAATCATCTCCACTTTTTTTTCCGGGTTCAGGAAGGTGATATTCGAAGTGATTTCATAATATTGGCGCAATGCTTTTTGTTCAACGATCCCGGCCGAAAGAAGAGCCTCGACGTAGTATCTTGAACTCCCGTCGAGGATCGGTGTTTCCGACTGGTTCAACTCAATGATCGCATTGTCGATTTCCAGCCCGGCAAGAGCTGCGAGAACATGTTCAACGGTGTCAATACGCACCCCGTCCTGTTCAATGCTCGTGCCCCGGGAAGTGTCGACCACGTGTTCCACATCGGCATCAACCAGTGTCCCTGTGTTAAGGTCGACTCTGCGGAATTTGTAACCGTAATTTTCCGGTGCGGGTTTGAAGGTGAGCAAAACCTCGTTGCCCGTATGAAGGCCCACACCCGAAACGCTTACCGGGGCCTTGATGGTTCTCTGTTTTTTACTCATTCGGTTTTTTCAATTGTTTTTCAATGGAGTATACCTTCCTGACGATTTCGTCGAGGTTACGCCAGTGGATAAAATTACGCCTGGCTTTGCCTACTTCAATTGCCGGAGCGCCAAGCATCATGGCTCCGGGCCGGGTTATACTGGCCTCAATACCGGATCCGGCTCCGATTTTAACTTCGTCGGCAATCGTGATATGACCGACAATGCCCACCTGCCCGCCGATCATACAGTTTTTACCTATTTTTGTCGAGCCGCTGATCCCGGTCTGCGCAGCAATGACGGTATTCTCTCCGATCTCGGTATTGTGTCCCACCTGGATAAGGTTGTCCAGTTTTACACCCTTCCTGATGGTCGTCGAACCGAGTGTTGCGCGGTCGATGGTGGTGTTCGAGCCAACCTCCACATGATCTTCAAGGACGACATTTCCTGTCTGGGGGATTTTCTGGTAGTTGTTGTCTGCTCCCGGTACAAAGCCGAACCCGTCGGAACCTATCACCACCCCCGAATGCAGGGTGCAGTGATTGCCGATCACACAATTATGATAGATCTTCACCCCGGGGTAGAGCAGCGTGTTTTCGCCGATAGTCACATTGTCGCCGATGAAAACCTGGGGATGGATCACTGCATTCTTACCAATAACCACATATTTGCCGATCACCGAAAAGTCGCCAACAGACACATTTTCAGCCAGAACAGCTGACGGGGCAATTGCAGCATTACCGGAAATGCCGGTACTCCCTGTTTGTGACTGGTTGAACATTTGAAGCAGGGTTGCAAAGGAGGCATACGCATCGGCCACACGGATCAGTGTGCCGGAAACCGGCCTGGCAGCAATAAAATCGGCATTAACCACAATTACAGATGCAGCTGTTGTATATATGAATGGCGTATATTTTGGATTAGCCAGAAATGTGAGGGTTCCCGGTTGTCCTTCATCTATCTTCGAAAGATTGGAAACCTTAACACCAGGGTTCCCTTCGATGGTGCCATTGAGAAATCCGGCAATCTGAGCAGCAGTGAATTCCATTAATTGATATTGGTGAACTGTTATCGGGTAAAAAACGCCGCAATTTACCAAATATTTCCTTAGAGAGCCTTGTAAATTTTTTAAAAATCAGATATTCAAAATGTTACCTTTGTAATCGAAATTCAAAAGTCGTGATTAATTTTTCGTAAATCACCCCGTTTCCTTCGGGTAGCAGAGCAGGTATTTGCTCACCGTGGTAGGCATCATTACATTGTTCAACTGCTCCGAGGCTTTGGAAATGTCTGTCAGATCATTTGTTTTTCCTTTAATCATGATGCGCTCATGACCTGGATTGTATGCTTTATTTTCAACCTTGTCGCAGGTGAAATAATACCCGATTTCGTCGGTCGATAAGTGGTATCTTGCCTTGACTTCAGCTTTGATCCTCGCCGTATATTCAAGGTCGAATGGTTTGGTTTGCATTTCGACCCTGAAAAGGTTCCGGTTGACTAGTTTGGTGCAAAGGTCAGATAATATAGGATCCGGATGACCTGTCCAAACTTTCAGAGAGGCAAAAACATCAAAATCATCAAGTTGCGAAAAAAGTTCAAGCCATTTACGATCAGTTTCAAAATCATGACGGGAAGGATTGTTGCGAAGAAATGCATCGAACGCAGGCGTAGCGAAGAGGTCTTCACCCTTCTCCACCAGGTGTTTTGCACGTTTCAGGAGGTTCACCAGCAGTTGGTCTGCAGCGATTACGGTTTTATGAAGGTAAACCTGCCAGTACATCAGGCGCCTCGAAATGAGGAATTTTTCAATCGAATAGATGCCTTTGTCTTCAACCACAAGCTCGTCGTTAAAAACAGTCAGCATTTTTATAATGCGATCGTAGCTGATAACTCCTTCGGCAACCCCGGTGAAAAAACTGTCGCGCGCCAGGTAGTCTAAACGGTCCATGTCGAGCTGGCTCGAAACCAGTTGGTGGAGAAATTTTTTTGGGTAGGTGTCGTTAAAAATGGCGTATGCCAGGGCAAGCGCACCGTCGAATTGCCTGTTAAGTTCAGCGAGGAACAGCCTTGAGAGGTCTTCGTGGGTCAAATCACGAACAATGGCCAACTCCAGCGTATGGGAAAAGGGCCCATGGCCGATATCATGAAGCAGGATGGCAAGATTCAGCCCCCTGGCCTCCTCGTCGCTGATTTCGATGCCTTTGGAGCGGAGCACCCCGATCGCAAGTCCCATGAGGTGCATGGCGCCCAGGGCATGCTGGAACCGCGTATGCTGGGCCGAGGGATATGTGTAGTGCGTAAGTCCAAGCTGCTTGATCCTTCGCAATCTCTGAAAGTAAGGATGTTCAATTACATCAAATATCAATGGATCGGGGATGGTGATGAATCCATAAACAGGATCATTGATGATCTTTTGCTTATTGGTGGTGTACAAAATCGTGTAAATTTGTTAAAGAAATATAAAACCGCAACGCCTGCACAATAAAAACAAACTTACAACATTTTATAAAGCAAACAAGTTCTATGGATAAGATCGAAATTTTATGGGTTGATGACGAGATTGACCTGCTGAAACCGCATATTATATTTCTGAAGGAAAAGGGGTACGAAGTATCAACCGTTAATAATGGGCATGATGCAATCGACATCATTAAAACCAAACCTTTTGATATTGTTTTCCTTGATGAGCAAATGCCTGGATTGTCGGGCATTGAGACGTTGATGCGGGTAAAGGCAAGTTTCCCATCCTTGCCGGTGGTGATGATCACCAAGAGTGAAGAAGAGAGCATCATGGAAGATGCAATTGGTTCCAGCATTGCCGATTACCTGATAAAACCGGTCAAGCCCAACCAGATACTGCTTTGCCTGAAGAAAAACCTGGAGAATAAAAAGCTTGTCAGTGAGAAGACCACACACCAGTATCAGCAGGAATTTCGCAACATTGGTATGGAGATCAGCAATCGGTTGAACTTCGAAGAATGGACTGAAGTTTATAAAAAGCTCATTTTCTGGGAACTTAAACTTGGGCAACTCATGGACGACGGGATGAACCAGGTGCTGAAGATGCAGAAGGATGAGGCAAACCAGGTATTTTGCAAGTTCGTGGAGCGCAATTATGTTGATTGGATCAGCGGTAAGGGGCAGGATAAACCCGTTCAATCGCATACGGTCATCAAGGATAAGGTATTTCCGCTGATGAATGATAATAAGCCATTGTTCGTCATTCTGATCGATAACCTGCGGTTTGATCAATGGAAGGTGTTGCAGCCCATCCTGGAGGATTATTTCAGGATCGAGAAAGAGGAGATCTATTACAGCATTCTTCCATCCGTAACGCAATATGCAAGGAATGCAATGTTTGCAGGCCTTCTGCCAACCGAGATTGAAAAAAAATATCCCAAATACTGGGTCAACGAGGATGAGGAGGGTC
Organism: Bacteroidales bacterium; assembly: GCA_038212325.1. GTDB lineage: Bacteria > Bacteroidota > Bacteroidia > Bacteroidales > FEN-979 > CAIVAT01. The sequence goes on along the minus strand of JBBQUQ010000007.1, from coordinate 47,464 downwards.
CCAAAAATAATTTTGAAAGTGAACTGCTCGGTGAATTGCTCAAGCGTTATGGCCGCGATGTAAAATACTCCTATTATAAGGTTCTGAACCAGAATTATGGCAAGAAGCTGGTTGAACTCATGCCAAACCTCATGGTGAACAAACTAAACTTCATTGTTTATAATTTTGTTGACATGCTTTCTCATGCCCGTACTGAAATGGAAATTATCCGCGAACTCGCCGATGATGAGAAGGCATACCGTTCGCTAACGGTAAGCTGGTTCCAGCACTCCCCGCTGATCGATATTCTGAAATACCTGGCAGAAAAGGATGTAAATGTTGCGATTACAACCGATCACGGTTCCATTCGTGTCGACAACCCCGTGAAGATCCTTGGCGACAGGAATACCAATACGAACCTTCGCTATAAGACCGGAAGGGCGTTGAAATATGAGAGCAACGAGGTTTTTGAAGTGCGCAATCCGGCCGACATATTTCTTCCGAGAACGTCGGTAAACTCTTCCTATGTTTTCTGCCGGAGCAACGATTTCTTTGCCTATCCGAACAACTTTAATTATTATGTGAATTACTACAAAAATACCTTCCAGCATGGAGGAATTTCGATGGAGGAGGTGCTGATTCCGTTTGTGACCCTCAAACCGAAATAGTGAAATGGCGAAATGGCGAAATGGCGAAATGGTGAAATGGTGAAATGGTGAAATGGTGAAATGGCGAAATGGCAGAGAGGATAGATTGTAAAACCGAATCGGAGCTTTTGCCAATAGCCCGGAAGGTGATCGAGACTTTTCCGGATTCACGGATATTTGCAATCTATGGCAGCATGGGTGCGGGAAAAACTACTTTCATCAAGGCTATTTGTCATGAACTTGGAGTTGCTGATATTGTTCAGAGCCCTACATTCTCCATCATCAACGAGTATCAGACCGTAAAGGGCGAATCGATATTTCATTTTGATTTTTACAGGATCAGGAACACCTCTGAGGTGTTTGATATCGGCTATGAAGATTATCTGTATTCTGGAAGCTATTGCTTCATTGAATGGCCGGAACTAATCGATTCATTGCTTCCAGAAAATACTGTTCATGTGCGCATCACAGGCACCGATGAACGGGTAATCGAATTCTGAACTGCGCTGCTGCTCCTTGGTGCGTATTTTTACGCGTCCGGGCTTTGGGGCAGTCTCTTCCTTATTCGCTTCGTGAAGTAAATGGAAGCCCCAATCGAAATAATGGCAAGGAAAAGAAATGCCAGTACCCTGTATCCTGTTTCAAGATTCGTAAAATCGACGAAGAAGAGGTAAAAACCTGTAAAGAGAACCGTTGTGATGGCCATCCAGCGATATTTGATGTTTTTCAGGATGAGGCTCATGATAAAGTAGAAAACAGCCGCCAGGGTCCATGACAGCGTGACATATTGCTTCGGAACCATATGATACAAGGCAAACAGCATGGAAAAGAACAAGGTGATAAGGTAGGTATTCCGGATCATCTCGGTTTTCAGTGTCAGCCGCTCTTTTTTCCAGTTAATAACCCTTGCGCTTATGAAGGCGGTAGCAACGAATGCAAAATTCACCTTGTCCACCGAAGGATAAAATACACTGTAAATAATCAGTAAACCGACAAACAAAATAGTATTCATCACCACTATAATCCTTGAACGGAACCACAGGGCCCACGAAACAACAAGGAGGCTCTGCAATGCCAGCAGCCAAATGGCGGAAGGAAGCCTCGAATACCCGTAAACAGCCACACTCAGGGCCAAAAAGCTGTAGATGGCATAAAATGCGGGATCAAACACTCTCTGTGTCCTGTATTTAAGGAAAATTGAATAGAACAGGCAGAGAATGGAGATAACTGTGAAGATTAGTGCGAAACTGTTCAGATAGTAGGATGCAATCACAAATAACATGACAGCCGAGAAGCCAATACCATTGACCAATATGGTCGCCGGATATATCCCGTTCGGAAACTTTTCCTGTTGGCTTATCATCGGGACAAGCGAAAAGACGGCCCCGTAAACAAATAAACATGCAAGGTTGAATGGATGGGTTTCAAAAGCCCCGATCGGGTTGCCCATCACCGGGTTGTTAAGCAACCAGATGCTCTGAGTTGCATAGACAAGGATCAGGGTGACCATCATCAGCTTCCACCAGCCGTACCGCATGAGCAGGAAAACTGAAAAACCCGCAGTAATTGCGATCAGCGGAAGGCTGAACAGGGTCATGTCGCCGAATATTGCGGTTGCAAGCGACAATATTAATGCGATTGTTGCCAGCAATTCCGAATTTCGGCGGATGGCTGCGTAGCATTGCAAGACGATTGCCCCCAGCAACATGGCAAGGACAATACCTTTAACCGGAATTACCGGTTGATCAGTGAAAAAAAACAGCCTCAAGGTAAGGTAATACACGAGCAGATGAGCGCTGAGGTTCAGCATGAACGAAAGATGGACATATGAATTCCGCAGATAATAGCCAAGGAGAAAAACCCCGGCAACAGCCCCGTAGCCAAAAATAGAGGAAAAGGGGCCGCTGAAATAGTTACGGGCAAAGTTAGAGAGGAATGCAATCCCAAAAAATAAAACCAGGCTGCCAAACCATGCCAGCCCATATTCAAAGATGTTCGACTCGATCAACCCCTTGTCAACAAGCAACTCTTCCGCGTCGTTATTTTCCTCGCGTTCAGGCTGGTTCCGGGCCGGCTGAGCCGATGCCATGGCCTGAACAGCGATTTCATATTGTTGTTCAATCCTGTCAATCCTCTGTTCAAGCAAGCTTACTTTGTCAAGTATTTTCCTGATGCCGGCCGATTGATCCTGAATTTCCTGTAACATGATGAATCTCCTTATTTTATTGCCAGTGTCCTGATATAGTTTACAATTGCCCAACGTACGTTATCTTCAGGGATATTTTTCTTAAAAGCGGGCATCTTCCCTTTTCCGTCAGTAATTTGATAGAAAATTTCCCCATCAGCCAATGACTGGAATTTTTTTGTTGAAAAATCACTGCACGATACATCAAGGGAAGCGGCCTTTGGGCCATCACCCAATCCTTTGGCTCCGTGGCATGATTTGCAATGTTTGCTGAAAAGATCTTTCCCCTCCGTAACGCTTTCTTTATTTGCTGCCACCGGATTTTTTGTTGTTTTGAACTTTGCCGGAATGTTCCAGTCACCTGCTGTTTGCGCCTCTCCTGCAAATGAAAATGTAAAAGTGACCAGCATTCCGGCAGAAATTGCGATTGCCCTGATTTGTTTTAATTTCATAAACCCTCCGTTTTTTAGTTGTTGTTTAATATTAATTATGATAATTGATTGATGATAAATGATTAAGGTTTGCCCAGATACCGGATCCTGAATACGGTGAAAATCACGTACATGTAATGAAACCATACCAGGGAGAGCAGTACGATCAGTGTGTAAACCATCCAGAGCGGGGCATTGGTATCTCCCAAACCTCGATTGATTGCTTTCTCGGATGGTAAGGGTTTTCCCCAATTGATGGTTCCATTTACTTCCACGTTGCCATATATCTCATTATCTTCTACCTTCGCGACAAGTGTAAGGTAACCCAATTGATTCCCGGGAACAGACGTCGGAAAATCGAAGCTGATCGAACCATTGACAATTGAAGCCTGTGCGACCTTCAACAAACTGAAAGTTCGCGGAATATAAATCAGCACGTCAAGATTCTCAACAGGCACCCAATTGTTGATTGTGCCAGCCTCAAAAACGTTCAGATTGACCATTTTTTCTTCGTCTTTCTGAAAAAAAGACATCTCCATCCTCAACGGCTTCATGGAAGCATCTGATGTCACATTCCCGTACTTTTCATTGCCGTAAAATGAGGCTTCAAAAGTATAGATGCCTTGTTCCCCGCCGGAAGCAAGAATCTCGTCGGGGATCAGGATTGAAGCAACACCTTTTTCGTTGGTCATTGATTTGCCCATGGGCGTTTCCTTAGCACCCCGGAGATTTATGAAACTGATTTCCATTGCCGGAACGGGTGAAAACCGGCCGTCTGCTTTTACACGTAAAGTTGCCCTGAGCATCTGCACAGAATCAATATGAAAATAGTCCAGCTTCAACGTCGGTTGAATTCTGCTATCGTCCTTGGCCATAATCCCGGGAGTGGATCCGACCAGGAGAAGGATAACTATGCCTGTTGCGATAACGTCCTTTTTATTGTGTTGCCTGATTACCTTTTTCATCTGCTTTTCAAAAACGATCCTTCTGAGTCTTGAATAGTCTTTTTCTTCGCCGGTCCTTACCACCGGAATGATGGGGATGAATTTGGAGAAGAGATAGAAGAGCAGAATAAACAGAGCAACGCCGGCAAACGTCAGAGCCCATTCAACCCAGGTGGCCGAATAATGAACATATTCCGGCCGCAGGTCATGGATGGGGAGCATGGGCGTTTCGAGTGTAGGGATTATGATCAGGTATCGCTTGACCCAGAGGGCAAGAACGGCAGTGCATGCGGCAAATGCTATTGAGTTGATGTTGCGGAACTTTGGAACCGTTACAATGATGATGGGTAGCAAAACCCCGATGAAAACGGCAAACACGAACAGATGCCAGTATTCAGTCGGGTCAAACAGCCGGTATAATACTTCCATATCCCATTTGATGGATCCATACCAACTGGTGAGGTACTCGCTGAAAGTGAAATATCCATACATCGCACCCAGGATGATCATGATGATGCCAAGATAATTGAAATGAATTTTGGTGATATGCGATTCGAGGTGGTAGATCTTCCTGAAAACCCACATCACGATGATCAATACCCCTGTTCCCGAATAAACGGCTGCAATTACGAAATAGGGGGCAAAAATGGTGCTGTGCCAGCCAGGCCGGAGGGTCATGCCAAATATCCAGGCCAGTACCGAGTGGACTAAAATGGCCAGTGGAATGATCACAATCGACAACAAGTCGGTTGATACATTCAACAACTCCTTTTGCTTGGTGGTATCCTTATAACGGACTGACAGGAACCGGTAAATGGGGTTGCGCCACCTTGCAGTTTTTACCGGGTTATCCCGCAGAATGGCCAGGTCGCGGATCATGGCAAGGTAGAGGAAAATGATGCTGCCTGATAAATAGGTGGTGATGGCAATGACATCCCAGATGATCGGCGACTGGATTCGTCCAAACAGCAATAAATTAGGCAAGCGGTCGAGGCGCCCGATGCATAATAATATATAAGCCGGCCCGATCATGGTAGAAATTACGGTGATCATTTCAGCCATCCGGATGATGGGTGTTCTCCAGGGGACCCGTAATAAGTGCAGAATTCCGGAAATCAATGCACCGGCATAACTGATCCCGATAAAAAAAATAAAATTGACGATGTATAATCCCCATACCACATTGTCGCGCATGCCGGTTACAATATGCCCGTCAACGATTTGAACATACAAGGCATATATGCCAATGCCAATCACGAGCAAGAGAAAGACAATCAGAGCAATTCCCTTTTTGCTGATTTTCTCAAGCTGTGGTTTGAAGGCATAAAGATTTTGCTGTGTTTTTTCGTCTTCGTACATAATTCGGATTTATTCAGTTATGTTGGCTTCAGTTTTATACAGGGCGATCTCTTCCTCACTCAATCCTTCAAATCCCTCTTTATAATTAAATGCGCGATCAATGGCCGGAAGATAGTACACACTGGGTTCGGTGCCAAGTTCCTCCATAAAACGGTATGCTGCCCTGGAGTCGATCAATTCGCTGAACCGAACAGTTTCAGTTCCATTTGTCACTGCATCTTCGTTTTTATCGCCATAATAAAACACCCCATTCGGGCATGAGTCAACGCAGGAGGGCAGCTCACCTTTTCTGACCATATCCGGACAGAAATCACATTTACTGACGGTCCCCATTTTAGGAGGCGAACTTGTTTCAGGAGAATAGGCCGCCGGATCCATGGAATTATCGGGCTTTGGCTCTTCCCAATTGAATACCCGTGAAGAATAGGGACAGGCAGCCATGCAGAATTTGCAGCCGATGCAACGGTCGTTGTCGATCAGCACGATGCCGTCAGTTCGTTTGAATGTGGCGCCCACAGGGCAAACCTTAACACAGGGAGGATTGTTGCAATGCAGGCATGGTTTGGGAAACCAATAGGGCGACATCTCTTCCGAATCGCGCATGAGGTAAAACTTGATCCACTCCATGTGTGTAGGCAGGTGGTGCATCTTCTGGCATCCCTGAAGGCATTTTCTTGCGTTACGGCACTTTGCCAGGTCGATTACCATGACCATTTTTTTACCAGGCAAACCTTCCCTGGCCTCAAGGTTTCCAGCCGGTTGACAGCATACATGCCCCTTGTCAACCTCAACCAGTTTGCCATCGGGGGTGAGCAATTTTATCGTTTCGCCGGTCACTTTGCTCTCCCGGTCGGAGAAGGCAGATAAAACGCTCCCTCCGCTGGCTATCAGGGCGGTAGCACCAGCTGATATACCCAGTTTGAGAAAATTCCTGCGGTTTGATGAAGGTTGTTTCATAATGATTGATGTTTGTAATTTCACCTCATCAAATCTACCCTGATAAATATTCACTATGCACAATATGAACCGGCAATTTTGACCTTTTAAATTGGAAATTAAATGTGTTATCTGTGGAATTAAACTTTGTTAAAACTTGACATAAATCAATTTTGCGTTAATTTTATGCGCTCAAATGCTAATTCGTTGCAAGGATGTCTGAAATATTCAATAAATCACCCCGAAGTTGCCAGGGTTGTGCATGCATGTCCCCCTTGTTTTGTTTGCTGAACAGTGAAGAGTTGCAGTTAGTGGATGCAAACAAGATACATGTTAACTTCAAGGCCGGGGAAACCATCAAGAAACAAGGTACCTTTATGTCGCATGTTCTTTCGGTAAACGACGGCCTCGCGAAGTTATATATCGAGGGGATCGAAGGGCGTTCAGCCATCCTGCGGATTGTCAAACCAACCAGTTTCATTGGCGGACCTGGCATATACTATGACCAGCGGCATCACTTTACCATTACGGCACTGATTGATTCATCAGTATGTTTCATCGATATCCAGGTGTTTAAAGATATTCTTAAAGGGAATCAAGCATTTGCAGAGGAGTTTCTCAAGGATTTCAGCCGTGATGTTCTTACGGTCTATAACCGTTTAATCTATCTTACCCAAAAGCAGATGCCCGGGCGCATGGCCGACGCGTTGCTTTACCTGCAGGATGAAGTATTTCTTTCGCCGAAATTCCCGATGATCATATCGCGATTTGATTTAGCCGATCTTTCAGCTATGTCACGTGAAAGCGCTGTCAAGGTCTTGCGTGATTTTCAGAAGGATGGCCTGATCAGAATATCCGATCATGAGATGGAACTAACGGATATGGACGCCTTGCGCAAAATCAGCCGTATTGGATAGTGAGTTGAAGCACTATTTCAATTTCACCATTTCACCATTTTTTCCTACCTTCGTCTAAATTTTTACCGGTATGGATGATCCCCGCCCTGATTATATTCGCCTGTCGCCTGCTGAGCGATTGATGCCCCGTGAAGAGATGCTGGAAGTTGCCTGCCAGCCAAGTAATTTGCTGATAGGTGTTCCCAAAGAGGTATCACTTCAAGAAAACCGGGTATCCCTTGTTCCGGATGGTGTGGCTTTGCTTTGCCGCAACCGTCATGAGGTGATCGTGGAGGCCGGGGCAGGGGAAGCAGCCCATTTTACAGATCATGAATACAGTGAAGCCGGAGCACAGGTTGTTTATTCGCCTGAGGATGTTTATAAGGCAGATATCATCCTGAAGGTCGGACCTGTAAACCGCGATGAAATTGAATTGCTGAAGGCTAAGCAAACGATATTTTCTGCTATCCAGGTGGCCATGCAGAGCGAAGAGTACTTCAGGGCGCTGCTCTCAAAAAAGGTTACCGCCCTTGCATTTGAAACCATCAGGGATAAAACGAACCAGCTTGCCATTATCAGGGCGATGAGCGAAATTGCAGGAAGTACTTCAGTATTTATTGCTGCCGACTACCTGGCAAGCCATGAATATGGCAAAGGGGAGATGTTCGGTGGCTTCACGGGTATCAACCCTTCTGAAGTCGTAATAATCGGGGCCGGCACAGTGGGTGAATTTGCCGCCCGCTCAGCGATTGGCCTGGGTGCGCTTGTTAAAGTTTTTGACAATTCAGTATATCGGCTGCGCCGTTTGCAGAGCAACCTTGGAATGCGGGTGTTCACTTCAATCTTACATCCAAAGGCATTGGCCGAATCACTCAGGACAGCCAACGTATTGATCGGGGCCATTCATGCCAGGGAAGGCAGAACACCCTGTGTCATCAGCGAGGAGATGATCATGCAGATGAAAGATGGCGCTGTTGCCATTGATGTGAGCATCGACCAGGGAGGCTGCTTTGAAACCTCAAGACCGACCACCCATAAGTCGCCGGCATACAAGGTGCATGGGGTTACGCATTATGCAGTGCCGAATATTCCATCTAAAGTGCCTCGCACCGCAGCGCAGGCATTGAACAATATTTTGGCACCCATCATCCTTGATATCGGTTCCGAAGGCGGCATCGAGAATATGCTGAAACGAGATTATGGCGTGCGGCAGGGGGTATACATATATAATGGTATCCTGACAAATCAATTTATAAGTAAGACTTACAACCTGCCGTTTCAGGATATCAGCCTGCTGATGGCTGCATTTCGTTAAAATGCCCTGACTGTCAACTGATGAAATTATCCAATCGCATCGTTACCGTAAGCCGAACCCCGATATTTTTGGGGAAAGATGCCTTTTCAAAATTTGACGGGTTGGTGAAGTCGTTGCATCCTTCCGGGATATTCGTTGTCGTAGACCAAAACACCCGGAAACATTGCCTTCCTATGCTGCTTGAGGAAACGACTGCTCTTGTAAACCTCCAGGTACTGGAAACCGGTACTGGCGAGGCGGCCAAATCGCTTGAAAATGCTGAAAAACTCTGGAATGAGCTGTTTCTTACCGGAGCCAGCCGTTCCGGTTTGATCATCAACCTTGGCGGAGGGGTAATCAGTGACCTCGGTGGATTTGTTGCTGCAGGTTACCATCGTGGCATCAATTATGTGAATGTGCCTACTTCTCTGATGGGTCAGGCTGATGCGGCGATCGGTGGCAAGGTTGCGGTCAATTTGGGAATTGTCAAGAACCAGGTTGGCTTTTTTTACCCTGCTGCAGCCATTTTTGTTTTTCCCGAATTTCTTAAAACACTGCCCGAAGACCACCTAAGGTCGGGGCTTGCTGAAATCATTAAATGTGCCCTGATCAGCAATGGTGCATTGTGGCGGCGTTTGCAGAATAAGCCGGTAAGTATGCTGCTCAACCAGCCTGCCGACGGTGCCCTCTGGAATGAACTGGTTCTGGCTGCGATTAGCTTTAAAAATAAGGTAGTGATGAAGGATTTTCGTGAACACAAGCTGCGAAAGGTCCTTAATTTTGGTCATACTCTTGGACATGCCATAGAGTCCTTGTCATTAACATCCATGCACCAGCCAGTGCTTCATGGTGAAGCTGTTGCAGCCGGCATGATATGTGCAGCTTACCTTTCACATAAAAAATCAGGCCTTGCACAAGCCGATTTGAAGGCCATAACAGGATATATTTTCGACGGATACAGGCCAATTCATTTTGACTCGTCATTCAAAGCTCAATTGATGGACATTATAACGCATGATAAAAAGGCTGAAAACAAGCAAATTAAGTTTACCTTGATTGCAAAACCTGGTTCTCCGTTGGTTGATGTAATTTGTGATGCCGGGGAGATTTCGGAGGCAATTGATTATTACAGCAATATTTCGCAGTAAAACAACGGCATGAAAAGCATTCTCGTCAGGAAGCCAGACAACTGCTTAAAAGGGAGCCTCCTGCTCCCTGCGTCGAAAAGCATCAGCAACCGTCTGCTCATGATTCAGGCATTGAGCGGGAAAGAATATACCATCAATAATTTGTCTGAAGCCGGTGATACCTTGCTGTTGCAAAGGCTCCTGGAGACTATCCCGGGCGGCCCGGGCCGCAAAAAAGTAGTGGAGTTGGATGCCGCCAATGCCGGGACCGTTTTGCGTTTTCTTACCGCCTTTCTGTCTTTGAAGCCTGGGAAATGGGTGTTGACAGGATCGGAACGCATGAAACAACGCCCTGTCGGCATCCTGGTTGATGCCTTGAAACACCTGGGAGCTGCCATCGAATTCCTTGCCAAACCTGGCTATCCTCCCTTGCTTATCAGCGGGGGCGGCATAACTGGCCGGGAATTATCCATTGATTCAGGCACCAGCAGTCAGTTTATCACTGCTTTACTGCTAATTGCTCCTTACCTTCCAAAAGGCCTTATCCTTCATTTAAAAGGTAAAACCGTATCATCTCCTTACGTTGACATGACCATCAGGCTGATGCAATTATTCGGGTCAAAAGTGAAACAAAGTAAGACAAGGGTTCATGTCAGGCCGGGAACCTATGAAGCCCGGGAATACACCGTTGAATCAGACTGGTCTGCAGCAGCATTCTGGTATGAGGCTGCAGTATTTGCCGACGAGGTCGACCTTGAACTACTGGGACTGCAGTTTGAAAGCCTCCAGGGAGATTCAATTTTGCCAGTGATTTACCAGAACTTCGGTATCAGGACAGAATTTACTCAGCACGGCATCCGATTGACAAAAGTTGATAAAAGAATCGACGGGTTTTATTTCGACTTTACCGATTACCCTGATATTGCCCAGGCAGTCATTGCAACATGCGCCGGTATCGGAATCCGGGGGCGGTTTGAAGGATTGCAGAGTTTGCAAATCAAAGAAACTGACCGGTTGCAAGCGATGAAGAGTGAAATTGAAAAAATCGGAGTCCGGGTCACCTTCTCCAGGGATCACGATGCAATTACCGCACTTGAGATTACACCTGCAAAACCTAAGTTTGCTGATTCACTGACATTCGAATCCTGGGGCGATCATCGCACTGTAATGTCACTCGTGCCATTTGCGTTCAAAGCCGATTCGCTCAAAATCCGCAACCCCGAAGTAGTGGAGAAATCCTATCCTCAATTCTGGGAACATATGAAAAGTTTGGGGTTTGAGATGCAGTAATTGCGATATCTTCTCAATATGTTGGCGTACAGAAAAATCGTCATAAATTTCGAATAAAGCATTGAATAATAGGTATATATAGCATTTGGTATTTTCATGGTATCCGGTTTAACATAGGTTTTGGCTGGGGATTTCAGCAATTGATTCTTTGACAGGCAGGTTCTACCTTTGGTCAAATAATTAATGTATGAAACCGAGTCTGCTTTTTCTGTTGCCAGTGTTCTTATGTCTTGGATTAAATGGCGAAAATGTTGTTACGATCGGAACCGGAACCAACTCACAACCCTCCCCATTTAATTTATGGCATGGTTATACCAGGTCCGCTGCTATCTATACCTCCGCGGAGATCGGGATTTCCGGCGTAATAACCACCCTTGGATGGGAAGTCATTGCTGGTGATATTGAAATCTGCCCGATTAAAATATACTTAAAACTCACAACAGATGGTGCATTGTATGCAACGTCCTGGGAAAATCTCAAAACCGGGGCGACCTTGGTATACGATGCATCTGCCAGTTTCCCCTCCACCGGCTGGAAAACCATTGATATAGCCGATTTCGTATATGCAAATGCCCCCGGGCAGAATCTTCTGGTATTATGTGAGGCAAATTACGGAGGAAACGGTGCCTCAAGCAATCCTGTATTTGCCTTTAGTCCTAACCCTTTTATGCACGAATCATGGCAACAACATGAAACACCCCCCACTGATCCGGGAGTTCCGGATGAAAACAGGCCGAATATCCAGATATCCTGCCTTGCGCTAACAACTCCCAACCCGCCTTCAGGTTTTATCGCTCATGCTGTTGGCACTTCCCAAGTTAATCTTGCCTGGAAACGAAATGGCGCATTAAATAATGTAATGGTTGCCTTCAATACGGTGAATACCTTCGGAACACCATCAGGAAGTTACGCGGCAGGGAATACCATTAGCGGTGGCGGAACCATATTGTACAATGGATCTGCAGAAAGTTACACGCATAATGCAGGCTTGAATCCGGCCACCACCTATTATTACAAAGCATGGTCAGTCCTTCCTCCTACACCGGCATACTCAATTGGCACCGGTGCATCTGCAACAACTTTTTGCACAGCGTTGAGTAACTTTCCGGATGTTACAGATTTTGAGTCGCTGTCGTTCCCCCCGCTGTGCTGGTCGTTGGCGCAAAAACCCTGGACATATGACGGGGCCGTTAGTGCAAACGGTAATGGGACCGGTTCTGCCTATGCAGATTTTTTCAACATCCAGGGCGGCAAATCTTTTGATCTTATTTCGCCTGTTTTAAACCTGACCGCACTCGTAAATCCCTTGGTCTCATTCAATCATGCATATGCATCCTATTCGGGTGAGGTGGATGTGCTTGAACTCTGGGTATCTGATGATGCAGGTGCAACTTATTCCCTTGTCCATACCTGGCTTGGAGGCGCAAACGGTCCGCTGAATACAGGAGGGCTGCTTGTCACTCCCTTTGTTCCCGGTGCCGGTGAATGGGCATCAAAAAGTTATCCGCTTCCCGCTGGTGCCAATAGAATCCTTTTCAGGGGAGTAAGTGCCTGGGGTAACAGATTATACCTGGACAATATTACAATTCAGGGAACATGTGGACCGGGATCAATTCCTCTGGCTGTGATCACCCCAAGCGGCCCGACCGCCTTCTGCCAGGGCGGTTCGGTGATGCTGACCGCCACGGGCGGAACGGGTTATCTTTGGTCAAATGCAGCAACGACGGCCTCGATCACCGTATCTTCCGGCGGAAGCTACACGGTGACAGTGACAAATTCCAGTGGCTGCAGCGATACAGAGAGCATCCCGGTAACGGTCAATCCGCTGCCAATTGCGGTGATCACCCCAAGCTGCCCGACCGCCTTCTGCCAGGGCGGTTCGGTGATGCTGACCGCCACGGGCGGAACGGGTTATCTTTGGTCAAATTTGGCAACAACGGCTGCAATCACGGTAAATTCAGGAGGAACGTTCAGTGTAACCGTTACAACTAATTTTGGATGCACCGGGACAGGAATTATCTTAGTCACTGAAAACCTGTTGCTGCCTGTTTCCGTGACCATTTCCCCATCGGCGAACCCTGTTTCGACCGGCGAAAATGTGACATTAACCGCCGTACCGGTAAATGGCGGAACGATGCCATCGTACGAATGGAAAGTGAATGGGACAATTGTAAGTGGGGCATCTGGTTATTCCTATTCGTATACCCCTGTCAACAATGATACTGTTTCCTGTATGCTCATGTCTAATGAAATATGTGCGGCAGCTAACCCGGCAAATTCCAATACAGTCATCTTGTCGGTGCTGAACATTCCTGTCAATACCTCCGTCTCCGGGATCGTTACCGGCGGGCAAATCCAATGTTACAATGCGACCCAGACCATAACTGTTGGAGGAAATTCAACACCTTTCGCTATCTTAACTGGAGGCAATGTCACCGTGATTGCAGGCCGGAATATCATCTATCTTCCTGGTACAACGGTAGAACAAGGCGGTAGCATGCATGGTTACATCACAACCAATAACCAGTTTTGCAATTGGCAGGCAGATGCACCTGCCTCAGCAATTCCAGTAGTGAAAAACGATCAGGTGAATTTGGAATTGACATCCTTTATGATCTATCCCAATCCAACTTCCGGAAATTTCATCCTGGAGGAAAGAGGTCGAAAAGAAGTTATCCAATTCTCAATGGAAGTATTCAACCTGCGAGGGGAGTCTGTTTATAAAGGTAAATCGGATAGGGGACGAATTTTTTCATGCAACATCATTGATTTTCCTGCAGGATGTTACTATGTGAAGGTTGTTGCCGGGAACTATCTGAAAGTGATGAAACTGATAAAATCAAATGATTAGCGGATGGATTGATTTTCAATGATTTCATAAGGATACCACTTTTTTATGCATGGCACAGGTGGTTGGTTCACCGGGCACACTTATCTGGTAATTATCATTAAATCAAATATATAGAATGTCTGAATATTTAATAAGTTCCGGTTTTCCGCAATATTTTTTTATGGTATCCTGCAATTGCGCAGGCTTGCAGGGCCAATTATCTTTGCTTTCAGTGGATCAGGTGACAACTTGGATTAAAATTTGGTTCACCTGTATATGGATGTCAGAACTAAACAAAGACAAGCAAACATATCAATTGATATATAAAAATATTCACTAACCCCAAATCCCAAAAATCATGAAAACAATTGCAAAATTATTCGTTTTAACATCGCTGCTGATCTTGTTTGGAGCCAATACCCAGGCACAGGTCACAACTAACTCCTCGGCAGAGGCGACCATTGTGGCCACCATTGACCTTGTCCTGGATGTGCCCTTAAATTTCGGAAATCTTGCCGTTACCACAACTGCAGGTGTTGTAACCCTTGAACCATCAGCTGCAGCGACCCGGACCCAATTAGGTGGCGTGACTTTCCCGATTGTTCCCGGAACTGTGGATGCCGCAACTTTCTTTGTTATAGGTGAGGCCAATGTTACTTATGATATCGATATTCCTCTCCCTGCCTGGGATCTGACCATCACGAACGGTACGGCGAACATGATTGTTAATAACTGGCTCAGTTCCCCATCTGGCGCTGGTTTGTTAGATGGATCAGGTGAACAAACGCTATACGTAGGCGCTGATCTTCACGTCGATGCTATGCAGGAACCCGGTGTCTATTTTAATGGAACAGGATTTCCAGTCACGGTAAATTATAACTAATTCAAATTTGAAAAAAAGAAACGCTCTGCTTGCGGTAGCGTTTCTTTTTTTTTATTATTTATACTCCAGCCTTCATGGAAAGTGGAAGAGGCAACGATAAAACCTTAACTTTACATGAAAAAGTAACAGCGGTAAGAAAAATGTCGAGAATATTCACTGTGATGATCATCGTTAGCTGGAGCATATCCGGCATTTTTGCACAATCCGGCCTTTCGACCTCTAACGTTGGTGCAACTGTGGTAAATCCAATCGTTGACACAAAATCTGTTGTTGTGAATTTTGACAATGTTGCAGTCATATTAGCCGGCTCTGTTGAATTGATACCTTCTTCTGCATTAAAATCCTCGTCAAATATTGTACTCCCGGTGACAACAGGAACCTTTACTGCAGCCACATTTGTTGTTGGCGGAACCACTGCCTATTCCTATAAGATCACAGTTCCTCCTGCGGCTGTTGAAGTTGCTTCGGGAAAAGATAAATATGTGGTAAGCAAGTTTGAAAGTGAAATGCTGATTACAGAACCTGGTGCGCTTGCCGGCATATTTGTTTCTGTTTCCCCAATGAATGTGATTGTGAATTACAACTGAACTACCTTATCCTGAAGATCATCTGACACTATCTTCAGGTACTTGATTGTTAAAAATGTCAGTCTTTAAACTCAAGAAGTATGATTTATCCAGGTTCACCTGTTGCGAAATCCGGAGTTATCCGGATTGTTTTATTTTTCAGAAGGGCATTTATTGCTTTACTGTTTTTATTGTCGGCGCTTGCTGAAGGATTTTCACAGGGGAATATCCTGATACTTCCCCGCAGGGTCGTTTTTGAAGGGTCACGAAGGTCACAGGATCTGACCATTGCAAACACAGGTATTGATACTTCAACCTATATCATCTCACTGGTTCAGATGAGAATGAATGATGATGGTTCGTTTGATCAAGTCACCGTACCTGAGGAGGGACAGTTTTTTGCCGATAAGTTTCTTCGTTTCTATCCAAGAAAAGTCGTCTTGGGCCCAAAACAGTCCCAGCTGGTCAAAATGCAATATATAAAAGGCGCCAACATGGAATCTGGTGAGTACCGGTCGCATATTTACTTTAGGGCTGATCAGAAAACCAATGTGCCGGATGAAAATGGGATAATTACCGATACAACTCCTGTCACTGCAAAACTGATCCCGGTATTCGGCATCACCATTCCTGTAATCATACGGGTAGGGGAATCAAAAACCCAGGTGTCATTGTCAGATTTGTCGTTTACCATGATAAAAGATACGGTGGCTACCATGAAGCTGACATTTAACCGGAAAGGTAATTTTTCTGTTTTCGGAGATATAACAGTAACTTATGTGCCTGATCAGGGAAAAGAGACAAGAGTTGCCATTGTTAAAGGGATAGCCGTATACACGCCAAATTTGTTCAGACGTTTTCAGTGTACGCTGGAAAAAGGTCCTGGCATAGATTATCATTCAGGGAAGTTGCGTGTGCAGTTCACCTCAACCGTCGATACCAAATCACAAAAACTGGCGGAGGAGGAAATCCTGCTGCACTAAGATGCTTTAGTATTGTGTTATGCGGCAATGGATTGTATTTATACCGACTGTAGCGATAGATTCAGATGAGATTATCAACAGCCCTATGCGCATTTGTAGCCCTTGTATCAACAACTTTTATTTTCTTACCACAAGGGTTTGCAGTCAAATATTACAGTTACCAGTCTGGTAACTGGAGCGGTACGAATGTTTGGACCATCGACTCAACAGGAACCACCCTGACAGGGTCGGCCACCCCTGCCTCCTTTGACATCATTTGCATCCTGACCGGGCGCACCATTATAGTTACGGCCAATATTGCTACCACCGGGCATGCCATTACCATAAACGTAGGTGCCACCCTGGATATGGTTGATAAAACGATTCCGGCCATTACATTGAACGGAAAGGGCCGCATCCGAACCAGCAGGGTAAGCGCCAGCCCATTCGTGGCACTGCTTCCGTCAATATCAGGGGGAAACTTCCTGGCAGCGAATGGCGGTACCGTCGAATATTATCCTGCCACCGGGAGTTTTTATATCGATGACAATATTGCCAGTTACTGCAATCTTGTGATCAACCTGGGTAATGTAAGCCAGGTGATGACTGTGCGGAGGAACCTTGCCATTTATGGAAATTTCACCTTAACGAGAGGAACATTCCAGATCAATGATGCAACAGCCACCAAAAGAACCATAACTATAGGCGGGAACCTGCTTGTAGAAGCAAATGGGAAAATTACGACAAGTACCGCCAATACAAATGTTTCTCCTACCTATACGATCAATCCGGTGAATCTGCCCCCGATCGGGCAATTTCATTCAATTTTTCATCAACTTTTTATTGACGGCGACTTTACCAACAATGGGATTGTAAGGTTAACAAACCTCACCGCCCCAAACTATGGAGAGTTTGCCAGCAATGGTGCAGTCACGGTTACCTTTACCGGTGAAGCAAACAATACCGTTACACTCAATGGCGTAACTGATTTTTACAATCTCATCGTCAACAAGGGGAGTGATCAAACCTATAAACTGACCATTAACTCATCGAATATCAATAATTTTACACTTTATGGCTCAAATGCAGTCAAGCGTAACTACACCGCCCCGTTCACCATGGATAATCCTGAACTGCGGAAAGCATTGTGGATCAGGAACGGTACGTTGAAACTTACCGGGAGCATCCTGATACCCTCACTGGCGGAGGGCCCGGTCGGGCCTTCAGATCAAAATGGCGACTATGCCATCGGTTTATCGGCCCAGCTTTGGATCGCCGGCCCGGATGTTACAGTTTATGTCACCGCAACCAATAACTCAGGTTTTCCCCAGGCTCCGGCAGGCGCAGCAGGTGTGGGTGACGCCTCAACAGCTGAACAGGCCCTATCTATCTTTGGAACATTCAGGATATCAGACGGTTATTTTAGTACTCGTCATAGCGCAGGAATCATTTTCTGGAACACGGCCAATTCTTCGTCGATGGTCATCGTGGAAGGTGGTATGCTCAATGCCACAGTGATGCGCAGTACATGGACGGCTTCGGGGAAGACCTCCTATGTTCAGACCGGCGGTACGGTGATTGTGCGCGGGAATGAAACCGAGGCAGGGGAGACCTCGGGCGTGCCCATATTCAATATTCCAAATCCCGCTTCGACCTTTGTCATGACGGGAGGGGAAATCATTATCAGGGACAGAAACAACGGGGGGCCCCCTGAAGGAAACGGCCTCTACCTGAACTGCGATCCGCAGAATTTCGAGGTGACAGGAGGCAAAATCATCTTCGAGACAAATCCGGTAAATACAGCATCTGTGGATATCTATTCGAGGGTGAATATCTGGAATCTCGAAGTCAGGCGCCTTGGATCAACCGGAAATGCCGTGGTTAACCTGTTGTACGATCTCAATGTTGTGAATACGGTCAATATTTATTCGGATGCAACACTTTCAAGCGGAACAGACAATTTTCCGGTTACCGTCAGCAACGACTTCTTTATAAATCCCGGCGGAACCTACACGCCGAATAATAATACAACGACCCTGACAGGCAATGGAAATTATTTCCTGTGGAATTATGGAACGATAACCAATGGCTTATTTAACCTTCAGGTAAAAAAAACGCTGGGAAGCCTCATCCTGGCTTGTTCATCCGGTTCATTCACCGTCAGGAATGACCTGATGTTAACCTCCGGGATGCTGGCCGACGGAGGGAAAATTGTTTATGTCTATGGCAACATTATTAACAATGGCATTCACATCGGCGCAGGCAGGATCTCCATGGTCAAATCGACGGGAGGGCAGATCATATATGGGAATGGACTGGGCAAATTCCAGAACCTTGAACTTAACAATACGTTCGGGGCCGCCGGGAGTTCACAGGTGGCACTTGCTGCAGATGTTGAAATTACTGGCGTCCTTACGCTGACCAATGACAGGCTGTTTAACCTTTCAAAGTACCAGCTCACGCTTGCGGCGCTGGGCTCCATCAGCGGAACGATGAGCAATCAAAGGTACCTGCTGACATCAGGTGCGCCATCCGACGGTGGACTGCGCCGGGTTTATGCAGACACTACATCTTATGTGTTTCCGGTCGGCAGTGGAACAGGTTATACACCTGCGGTGGTGCACTTGAAAAGAAAGCCTCAGACCTATGGAAGCGTGTCAATCAAGCCAGTTCCAACGATGCATCCTTTCGTGGACAATGCGAATTGCCTGTCATATTACTGGAAAGTTGAGGAATCGGGATTTGTCAACATCCCGGTAAATTCGATTTCCCTTTCATTCAACTATGGAAGCCTGACAGATAACCCTTTGTATATTCCCGGGAAATATGTCCCTGCCTTCTGGACATACCATGACGATGTAACCCTGGTGGATGAAACCACCAACACGGTGAATTTTCCTTCTGAAAATACCTTCACGGGTGATTATACTGCAGGTATCAAAACGGCATTCAGTGTTGTAACGGCATTTTACAGTCGAAGCAGCGGAGAATGGGGGAACACTGCCACGTGGTCTAACCAGGACTTTGGAGGACCTGCAGCGTCTAAGGTACCGGGTCCGAACAATCCTGTTTTTATTGGCAACGGCTCGGGATATAACCATACCGTGACCATCTCCTCAGGTTCTGGATTTTCGGGAAGCATTTCGATAAAGCAAGGATCTGTGCTGGATATAAAAACCACCACCGGACATAACTTCGGAACAGTCATCCCGGGCAGCCTGGGAAAACTCCGCATTTCAACAACTGTTGCAACGGCTGTTTTCCCGGCAGGCGATTTCGGGAACTTCCTGGGAGCAAATGGTGGCACGGTTGAATATTATTCAGGTACGGTCGATTTCCTGATACCACAGGTTTCAAGCGCACCGACATCCCGTGCGATCAACAATTACTTCAACCTGCTGCTGACGCCATCATCCGGGCGTGTCATCACCATGCCGGATATCGATCTGATCATAAACGGGACAATGACTTTAAGTGGCAGCGCAGCAACCGCGTTGGGGAAACTGAATGGAGTGGCGACCAGGTCGCTAACGGTTAAAAGTGACCTGCTTGTGACCGGTGGAAACCTGATTTTGCAGCAGGGAAATGCCCAGTCAATCAGGATCGACAGGAATCTTACGGTCTCCACGGGTGCAATATTTAACATGGCGATTACCGGTACAGTTGTAAATCACGCGTTGTCGATAGGCGGTAATGTGACCAACGATGGCACATTTGATTTATGCAATCTGGTAGCTGCAAATCTGTATAAATGTGATGTCACCTTTACCGGGTCGCAACCTGCGACAATCTCAGGGAGGGGAGCCACAACGGATTTCTATTCGCTGACGCTTAACAAAGGGGTGAATGCGACCCCGGTGCTTAACATTACTTCAACTGCTTTCACTTTTTCCAACAATGCATTGCCCCTGACGCTTGTCAGCGGGACCTTCAGGTTGTCGACATCCAACCTTTACGTCACGGTTGCCACGCAGCGATTCGTCATTCCGGCAACAACCTGCCTGTCTGCCAATGGGGGGTTTATACGTGCGGCCTATGTTGCTGATGATGAAGCTGATGTCATCCTTGCAGGAATGATAGAGGTAAAATCAGGAGGAATCATTGTCGGCAATGTTGCGGATAGTATAAACAATGATATTGAATATTCGGGAGCAGGCCTTCCGGTCATCGAAGTAAGCGGCGGATCCTTATTTGTAAATGGCCAGGTGCGAAGAAGCATGATCAACGGCCTTGGGTCGCTTGTGTACAAGCAATCCGGTACAAGTACCGTAACGGTCAATGGCAGGAAATTCCAACCAACCCGCGCAAAACTTGAGATTCTTAATGCCGGAAGTACATTTACCATGTCGGGCGGCACGCTGAATATTGTCAGGGGAGGAAGCACCACCTATGATGACCTTTACCTGAGGCCTGAATACTCGACCGTAACTGGCGGGACGATTGTGTTCGGAAATGGTTCAACGGAGGCTATCGGCAACATAAACTTATTGACACTGGATTCGCAGGTGCCCCTTTATAATTTGACAGTTGACGGTACAACCAGGACAAAGACCCTGAGGCTTGTCGTTCATGGGATTACCCTGAAAGGGACCTTGACAATTCAGCCTGCCTCGGTGTTCAACGCCGACAGCAACGATGTCAATATTGCAGGCAGCCTGGTGAATCAGAATACGGATGCAGGAACAGATGTATATACCGGAGGTTTCAGGGCAGGTTCGCTGATGCAGGTGACAACCTTCAATGGTGCGGGTGCGACACAAAATATTACCGGGGTTGCCGGAAACATTACAAATTTTGCCAGGTTGGTAATCATCAACACAAATTCGGCAGGGTCGGTAACGCTGCAAGCCAATACGGCATTAAGGGTCAACAACGACCTTGTGCTGGCCAGCAGCACTTTAAATGACGGAGGCAATGTCATAACGGTTAAAGGGAACATCACCAACAATGCCACGCATACGGGTACGGGCAGGATTCTGCTGGCCGGTTCGGTTGTTCAGGTTCTTTCAGGCAACGGTTCCGGTAAATTCGGAAATCTGTACCTGAACAGTACGAATGATGTATCGATGATTTCCGTCATGAACATTACAGGTACCCTTACATTCCAGGGCAAGATGCTTGATATTGGCAATAACCTGCTGATCTTATCAAGCACTGCGGCGGGCTCTGTTGCCGGAAATTCGTCACTGAGCTATATCAGGACCGATGGGCTTATCAGTGATGCGGGGGTTAAAAAGTCATTCCCCGCCACATCGTATGATTTCACCTTTCCTGTAGGCTGCCCTTTAAAATATACTCCGGTAAGAATCAATCTGACAGCCAACAATGCCGCAGGAACGGTAACGATTATTCCGGTGAACTCAAAGCACTATTGCACCACCAATAACGGAGATTTTCAGTTGAAATATTATTGGCATGTCACCAGTACCGGTTTGAACGGATACAATGCACGACATTACTATAACTATCTCCTGTCAGATGTTTACCCCGTTGGCGGAGAAGGCAACTATGTTGGTGCACGCTACTATAACAGTGCCTGGATCATGGGGGCTGCAGTGAACACTACGCTGCACCAGATCAGGTTTCTTAATGTCGCCTATATTGACGGGGATTATACCGCAGGTTATCCGAATGAATTTCAAACTACGCCAACCTATTACAGTCGCAATGCTACCAATGGCGGGCCCTGGGACAACCTGAATACGTGGTCAACGGTGTCACATGCCGGACCGGCAGCAACAACTTTCCCGAATGGCCAGGTGGTCATAATTGCCTCAGGACATACTGTAACGGCGAACGGCATTAGCCGCCGCGCCTTCACCCTCACCCTGGATGGAACCGCAATGCTTGACCTTGGTAATTACGTGGGCCATGATTTTGGCACTGTGATGGGCACCGGAACGATCAAACTCAGCCCGACTTCTTTCGGCTATTATGTCTTTCCAGCCGGGAATTTTATCATATTCACATCAGCCACAGGAGGCGCGATTGAACTGACCGGCACATCAGGTACGGCCGTCTTTCCGTATCCTCAAACATATAACAGGCTGATACTCTCGGGCAACAGCAACAAAATAATGGCAGATGCTGACATTCTGCTGAACGGCTTGCTTTCTAATTTATCAGGTAGCAGTTTTACAACATCACCGGTCGCGAAACTGACCCTGAATGCAGACTGGATTAATGACGGTTCGTTTTACCACAATGGCGGTACGACTGTTTTCAACGGCACAACGCTGATCAGCGGATCAAATTT
Source organism: Bacteroidales bacterium (assembly GCA_038212325.1). Classification (GTDB taxonomy): domain Bacteria; phylum Bacteroidota; class Bacteroidia; order Bacteroidales; family FEN-979; genus CAIVAT01. Next base: position 24,879 of record JBBQUQ010000007.1, on the reverse strand, counting down.
CGTTACACTGAACAATGCCCAGATTAATCAGGGATGCAGCCTTACCGGCCCTTTGACCGGCTCCCTGGGGTTTGCCGGCGACTGGTTAAACAATGGCACGTTCAACCACAATACTGGGACGGTATTCTTCAGCGGGAACACCACGCTGAACGGAAGTACAACCACTACGTTTAACAATATTGAGATCTCCGCGGGGAAGATTTTTACCGGGTCCAGCGCAGCCAACTTCAATTTGCTTTCCAATTGGACAAATAACGGAACATTCAATCACAACACGGGAGGGGTGGTTTTTGACGGCGCATCAGAAATTGGAGGTATGGAGGTAACCCGCTTTGGCAATGTTACCATAAATCCCGGCCGGTCCGTTACAGGTCCGCCGTCGGATACCGTGTGCACTGCCATGAATTTTATCAACAACGGCTCGTTCATAAACAATGGAGGCACGCTTGTTTTTAACGGCGGGGTGCAGGTAATCGGGGGTAGTTCCCCAACACTATACAACAACCTGGTTATAGAAGCAGGGAGCAATACGTCCATAACAGCATCGGACCAGACACTGCGGAGTGTATTGTTATGTAACGGAACGCTATATGCAAACCAGAAAATGACTCTTCTGTCAAATCCGACCCGAACCGCCCTCATTGATGGCTCGGGTGAGGGGGAAGTGAATGGCAATCTGATTATCCAGAGATACCTGCCGATCGGGTTCGGGTATAAATATTTCAGTTCACCATTCCAGGCAGCGACTGTTGGCCAGTTTGGCGGTCACATGGACCTTTATGCTTCATTTCCGACATTTTACCGGTACGATGAAAACAGGTTCTTCACCGGCTGGTTAACCTATACAAACCATACAGGGATTCTGAACCCGATGGAAGGCTATGCGGTTAATTTCGGACCCTCCAGCGAACCTGATACGGTCGACCTGTATGGTGTTGTGAATAACAGGAACATGATCCCGCTTACACTTTTTAACAGCCACAGGCCCTTTACAACCGGGTTTAACCTGATCGGCAATCCCTATCCTTCCCCGATCGACTGGGATGCCTCTTCAGGCTGGTTAAGGGCAAGAATTGACAATGCAGTCTACTACTTTGATGCGGGGAACACCAACCAATACACAGGCACTTACAGTTCGTATGTAAACGGTGTGTCAAGCAATGGCATTGCCAGCAGCATCATTGGCGCCATGCAGGGATTTTTTATCCATGTATCAGATGGGGCATATCCAGTGGCCTCAACCCTGATTTTCACCAACGGTTCAAGAGTCAATAATTTATCCCCGTATTTTCATAAAAAAGCCTCCGCCGAATGGAGGCCGTTGCTCAGGATAAGCGCCAGGAATTGCATGGACGGTTCAATTGGCGACCCCATGGCCATCTATTTTAACGAGGATGCAACCACCGGGTTTGATTCCCAATATGATGCCCTTAAGCTCATGAACACAGATATTCTTGAGCCCAACCTGTATTGCGTTTCTTCTGATTCGGCCAAACTTTCGGTTTGCGGCATGCCATTCCCGAACGACAGCATTACCGAGGTGAACCTTGGTTTTAACAACATGCAGGAAGGATATGTTTTATTTCGGATTTGTGATGTCGAATGCATGCCACCGGATTTATATGTTTATTTTTGCGACCGCACAACGGGCACAAAGCAGAACATTGCCTTGCATCCCGAATACAGGATATATATGAAGCCAGGTACAGAGAATAACCGTTTCTCAGTCATCTTCAGCAAGAAAGATCTCAGGTATCAGCCAGGCCGCGAAGAGCTGTTTCATGTTTACAGTTACAGAAACAGGTTGTATATTTGTTCACAGTTGGATGTGAGCAAGCAAGCGGAACTGACCATATACAACATCATCGGTCAGAGGTTGTTAAGAAAACCGATAACAACCAATGGTTACCAGGAAATGGACCTTGCCTATCCCACTGGCGTTTATATTGTCAATATTTCGATGGGGGACGCCATATTAAACAAGAAAGTATTTATCAGCAATCAATAATCGCAACGTGAAACGGGAATTATATCTCAAAACCGGCAGGATATTATGGATCCTTTTTGTTCTTACCTGCTTTTATGACGGAGTAAATGCGCAGGAGATGCCTCCAAGGCCGGTTACATTACAATTAGTCAATAATCTGAATTTCGGTACTTTTTCACAGGGGCCGGCCGGGGGATCGGTTTTTGTTTCTCCATCCGGCATCAGAACCTCAACGGGCGACATAATCCTCCTTAATTACGGTAATTTGGCCCATCCTGCAATATTTCAGGTTGACGGAAATCCAGGCACCATTGTTCATTTGCTGACTGGCTCTGCTGCCACATTAACCGGAAACCAGGGTGGCTCATTAAATATGACGTATGGTGAATCGGATCCTGCCACACCGCTCATTCTTCCGCTACTGACCCAAGGTATTCTCCAGGTTTACCTTGGGGGAACACTAACTGTGGGAGGCCCCTTGACAAATCCTCCGGGTTTTTACAGTGGCACTTTCTATGTTATGTTTATCCAGGAATGACGAAATTTTAAAACAATTTAACATATTTTGACGGCTGACGATGCATACAACAAATCCGGAAATATTCATTACCCGCACTTTTTGCGCTTTCGGATTGTTTTCTGGGCATTGTCAATCAGCCTGACACTATATCCACTCTGTTCTTCAGCGCAGCAAGAGTCGGATTTTGAGGAAATATCAGTCCTTTTGTTTATAAGGCATATTGGATCCATTGAAATTCCTGCATATATCAAAGGCGGAGATTTATACCTTCCTGTGATTGACCTGTTCTCATTTTTAAAGATCCAGAATATTCCCACGCCTTCCTACGATACCGTTTCGGGAATATTCATTAACCAGCAGACGCCATTCCTTATTGACCGGGTAAATAACAAAATCCAGTTACAGAAGTCTGTTCATGAATTGAAAAACGGAGATCTCATTAAAACTGAAAACAACCTTTACCTGAAATCAAACTATTTTGGTGAAATATTCGGACTCGACTGCAGTTTTTCATTCAGCAGCATGTCGGTGACCTTGACCACCAAACTTGAACTGCCTGCAATCAAAGATTTGCGGCAGTCAATGATGCGCTCTAACCTGAGTAAACTTAAGGGAGAAATCAAACCCGATACAACTATCAGGCGGGATTATCCGATTTTTCATTTCGGGGCGGCAGATTGGGTAATATCGGCCTCCGAAATTGTAAACGGCAGAAAAGACATGCACCTGAATCTCGCCCTTGGAGGGATACTGGCAGGAGGGGAAGCGACAGTTGACCTGAATTATAATAGCAGCCAATCTGTGAATTGGAAGCAGCAAAGTTATCTTTGGCATTTTGCCAATAATGATTTGAAGGCATTTAAGCAAATCTATATGGGGAAACTCCCCGTACAGACCATCGCATCGATAAGCGCACCGGTAATAGGAGGACAGATATCAAACACGCCAACAACTTTTCAAAGGTCATTTTGCAGTTATACGCTGAGTGATTACACCGAACCAGGCTGGATTGTTGAGCTCTATGTTAATTACGTGCTCATTGATTATGCCAAGGCTGATGCCTCCGGATATTTCTCCTTTGAAGTGCCACTGGTTTATGGAAATTCATTTGTTAAACTCCGTTTTTACGGCCCATGGGGGGAGGAGCGCACTCGTGAACAGGTCATACGCATTCCATTTAACTTTCTGGCTCCCAAAAAATTCGAATATACCCTTGATGCCGGAATTGTTCAGAACCCAAGGAACAGCAGGTATTCAAAATTAAATCTGAATTATGGGGTCAGCCGACGATTAACGCTGGGAACGGGTGTGGAGTACCTCTCAACATTGTCAGAAAGGCCATTTATGCCCTTTGCCAATTTTTCCTTAAGGATTGCATCCAGTTTCCTGGTATCGGGTGAATATAACGTGGGGATCAGGTTTAAAGGTATAGTCAGTTACAGACTTCCGGCCGATTTGCTGATCGAAGCCTCTTACACCAGGTTGAATGAGTCCCAAACGGCGATCATCGCCGGATATCGTGAGGAGCGAAAAGCTGTTATTACCCTGCCTGTGCGCCTGCATAATTTTAGTTCACTCGTCCGGCTGGCTGCAAGCCAGGTGGTTCTGGCGAATTCAAGCTATTATTCCTCAGAATTCCTGATTTCCGGTTCCGTGCTTGGGGTGAGTACAAACCTGACGACTTCTGCACTGTTTTTTAATCCTACCCATCCCAACATATATTCCACTCTTTCATTTGGTATCAGGCTCCCGGCCAAGGTCATACTTACTCCCCAGGTCCAGTTCTCATTCAGTCAGGGCAAATTTCTTTCCTTTAAGATTGAAGTTGAAAAGCGGTTTTTCCGCGATGGGACGATCAACCTATATTATGAAAAGAACTTTGTAAATAATATCAGCACACTGCAGGCGGGAGTCCGTTTCGACTTTTCAGCCGTCCAGACAAATATTTCTGCACGGCAATCGAATGATATCAGCTCCTTTCAACAATACGCCCGGGGGAGTTTTGTCTATGAAGGCAAGGGCGGGAAAATGAAATTTTCAAGGAATTCCATGGTAGGCAAGGGGGGCATCATCCTGATGGCATTCCTGGATGCTAATGATAACCGGAAATTTGATAAAAACGAACAAAAAGTTGCGGGTCTCGATATTCGGATAAGCGGTGGGAAAGTTGACAGGAAGTTCAACGACAGTACAATCATCATTTCAGAACTGGAGCCTTTCACAAACTATTACCTGGAATTGAACCGAAACGGTTTTGAAAATATTTCATGGCAGATCCCTAAACCAGTCATCAGCATAACAGTCAATGCAAATGAGTACAGGTTTGTGCAGGTCCCCATAAAGATTGCAGGAGAGGTTTCAGGTTTGGTATACCTGGTGGAGGATTCCCTCAGGATTGCCCAGGGCCGTGTTCTTGTTTCATTCTATTCCTCTGATTCTGTTTTAATTGACAAAGCAATGACAGAAGAAGACGGTTTTTTTAATTTCCTTGGTTTGTCCCCGGGGGTGTATTTTGCAAAATTGGATCAGGTACAACTCTCCAAACTCGGAATGGTGCCTGTCAGTCCATCAATGGTGCCTTTTGAGATCAAGCCTTCATTCGAGGGCGATCAGGTGGGTGGGCTTGAACTGCTAATGCAGCGTCTGCCTGCACCGATGTATCCCGGGAACAACAAAAAATAGCCGAAATCCACTTTCTGCAATGCCTGTTTTCCGGAACCATGCATTACGGGTTTCCATAGTTTTTCCGTGTGGATTCACGCAATTGCTTGCTGGATAAATTCTTAATACATTTACCTGAATGCACAACCGTTATATTATTCTATGATAAATACTAGTATATAAGAGAAGATATATCAAAAGAGTAATTACAATACGGGTGAAAAATTGCTGCTATATGGAAAAAATTATAAAAAACAATCGCACGGATAGTCTTCGTTCTTTTTGGCTATTTATCCGTTATCTATTTGTAATACAGTGTCTTGTATCCATATCCATTTGTGGAATTTTTGTCTCCGCTGTAGGGGCTGAAACAATCGGACAACCCGGCCTGGTTCCGACGATTTCCGGGCCAGACACGGCCTGCATGGCCTCCGGGGTATATGAATACTCAACCGAACCAGGTATGACGGACTATAACTGGAACATATCCCAGGAAGGTGCAATAATCTCTGGAACAGGTACAAACAGTATTGTCGTGTCATGGCTGCAAGCCGGTGCAGGTTCAGTCACTGTGACCTATGCAAATGCCTCATCTCCGGCCTCCATGATGGTCTCAGTTTTTCCTGTAATTTTGCCTGTCATTACTGTGGTTCCCGATAATAACCAGGTATGCTCCGGCACTCCTGTGGCATTCGTTGCCGTTCTTTTGAACGGGGGAACTCAGCCTGTACTGCAATGGTATGTGAATGATGTCTCGGTAGGCAGCAACAGCAACGTTTTTACCTATGTTCCATCAAACGGAGACGTGGTGAATTGTGCTCTTACTTCGAATGCTGTGTGCGTTGCTTCAACGACTGTAGTCTCCCTGCCTGTAACCATGACTGTTGAACCCCTGCAACAATCGGGGCTGTTCATTTATGCTTCGTCAAATCCTGTGTGCCAGGGAACGTTTGTCGCGTTCAATGCACTCCCCCAGAATGGCGGAACAGCCCCTGCCTACCAGTGGAAGGTGAACAACATGCCAGTGGGTTCCTCCAACCCGGTATTTTCATATATCCCGTCGAACGGCGACCTGATCATGTGTGCGATGACAAGCAGTTTGCCATGTGTTTTACAGAATCCAGCAATCTCCAATACGGTGATCATGACTGTCGGGACGAGCCAGCCTGTAAGCGTTTATGTTACAGCGTCTGCCAGCCCGGTGTGCCAGGGGAACAGTGTAACGCTTTCAGCCATCCCGCAAAACGGCGGTACTTCACCTCAATATCTTTGGAAGGTCAATGATTCACCAGTTGGATCCGGATCAAGTTCCTATACTTACCTGCCAGCCGACGGAGATGTTGTAGCCTGCATGCTGACGTCAAATACTTCCTGCGCCACCGGTAATCCGGCAGTTTCAGCGCCTGTTATCATGAACGTCAACCAGGTCACCCAGGTAACTGTTTCTGTGCAGCCGTCATCAAATCCGGTCTGCCAGGGTATGGCTGTTACATTCGTTGCAAGCCCGGGCAACGGAGGGATGTCACCCATATTCCAATGGATGCTGAACGGCTTTCCTGTCGGTGACAACAATGCAACATACACGTATATCCCTGCAAATGGGGATGCAGTCACTTGCAAGCTATATTCCTCCATGCCTTGCCAGTCGGCCTATCCGGCTATTTCAAATACGGTCAACATGACAGTTAACCCAAATAATCCGGTGAGTGTATCAATATCCTCCTCAGCAAATCCAGTGTGTGTAGCTTCCTCTGTCACTATCACCGCCAACCCTTTCAATGAAGGCAGTTCGCCGGTGTTCGAATGGAAAGTCAATGGAAATACTGTTGGGAGCAGTGGGTTAAGTTATTCCTTTATTCCCAATAATGGCGACCTGGTTGTGTGCATGATGACCTCAAATGCAACATGCGCACCCTCAGCTCCTGTGTCGTCCAACACGATTGCAATGACTGTAAGTCCTCATCTGCCGGCTTCGGTTTCGATAAGTCCTTCGCTAAACCCAGTGTGTCAGAATATCCAGGTTGTCTATTCTGCTTCCGCTATGAATGGCGGAACATCGCCTGCTTATCAGTGGCAAGTCAATTCCGTCAATGCCGGTTTGAATAATGCAGTATTTACCTATGCTCCGCAACAGGGCGATCTTGTTTCATGCGTTATGACCTCTAATTTAGCCTGTGTTTCTGGCAGTCCGGCCAGTTCCAACATCGTGGCAATGACCGTAATTCCAAGCTCCGGGGTGCCGGTTGGTGCCACGATTACTCCATCTGCAAATCCCTCTTGTTTTGGCCAGCAGGTTAATTTTACAGCCATTGTCACGAATGGCGGAACAGCACCCGTTTATGCATGGACTGTCAACGGTCTTGATGTTGGAACCAACAGCCCGACTTACTCATACATTCCTTCCAATGGCGATTTTGTACGTTGCTGGGTAACTTCCGATCTCACGTGTGCAACAAATAACCCTGCCGGTTCAAATGAAATTTCCATGACAGTAAATCCGATTTTACCGGTAAGTGTAACGATCATCAACTCTGCAAATCCATCCTGTGTGGGGGCAAACGTCACCTATACTGCCAATGCGGTGAATAAGGGCTCATCGCCCGTCTACCAATGGAAAGTTGATGGTAATGTTGTCGGATTGAATCAGAATACCCTGGTTTATGCGCCGATTAGTGGCAATGTGATTTCCTGTAAAGTGACATCGAGCCTGGGATGTACAACCGGAAATCCTTCAACATCGAATTCCATCACTGCAAATGTCCAGCCGGTATTACCGGTCACGATAAGTATTTCCACCCTCACAAATCCATCATGCACAGGAAGCCCGGTTACCTACCATGCAGCTATAACCAACGGTGGCACCTCTCCTGTCTACCAATGGCGGTTAAACGGAGGAACAACCGGCAGCAATAGTGCGACGCTGATTTTTGTTCCCGCTACGGGAGATGTGATCACTTGCAAAGTTTCTTCAAATGCCATCTGCTATACAGGGAATAAAATCGTAACTTCTGCCCCAATCACGATGACAGTTAGCCCGGAACTGGCACCAGTTGTAAACATCACTACTGTGTCAAATCCTTTCTGCGAGGGTTCTACCGTTACCTTTACCGCTGTGCCAACAAACGGGGGAACGCTTCCGGTTTACCAGTGGCGTGTCAACTGCATGCCCGTCGCAACAAACAACCCGGTGTTCACTTACACCCCGCTCCTCGACGATTATGTTACCTGCCAGATGACATCAAATCTGAGTTGCGCGATTTTGAATCCTTGTAAATCGAATGGAATTTCTATGCGGCGTAATGAAGGCACCCCGGCCGGTATACAAATTTCTGCATCTGTTAACCCGGTATGCCCCGGTTCCATTGTAAGTTTTACGGCTGTAGTGGTGAACGGAGGCGGTAGTCCAGGTTACCAATGGAAGGTTAACGGCAACATAGTCGGTTCCAGTAGCCCCCAATTTGAATATATTCCTGCCAACGGAGATGTGATCACATGTAAACTGGTGTCAAATGCAGCCTGCGTAAGTGGTAGCCCGGCCCTTTCAAATCCGGTAACGATGACAGTAAGCCCTTCACTGCCTGCAAATATTACCATATCTACACAAACAGAAGAATTTTGCCCTGGCACCGCTGTCAATTTTTCAGCTGTTGCCAATAATGGAGGACCAGATCCTGTATTTCAATGGAAAATTAGCGGGATGAACGCTGGAATTAACTCACCTGATTTTACCTTTTTCCCTGTAACTGGCGACGTAGTTTCCTGCAACCTCACCTCCAATGCCAGCTGCATCAGTGGTCAAAACCCGGTATTCTCGAACCAGGTGGCCCTGCAATCAGGGTCAGGCATTCCGGTTTCGATTTCCATTGCAGCTATATCGAATACCGTGTGCCAGGGAACCGCAGTAACTTTTACCGCAACGTATTCCGGTGCAGGCAATAGCCCCATTTTCAACTGGAAGGTGAATGGGATTGCTACGGGGACGAACAATCCTGTTCATACCTATTCACCTGCAAACGGCGATGTTGTGACCTGCACTCTGACATCAAGCCTCGCGTGTGCGGCAACACCATCGGTGACTTCCAATGCAGTAACCTTATCTGTTGATGCATTGATGCCGGTTTCAGTGTCCATCACTTCCTCAGTGAATCCGTGTTGCGTTGGTAGCCCGGTCACATTTAACGCCATTGTCCAGAATGGAGGATCAGCCCCGGTATATCAATGGTTGGTGAATTGCGTAAATGTTGGCCCCAACAGCCCGGCATATACTTACATCCCTGTTAACGGTGATGTTGTCGTATGCAGGGTGCTCTCAAATGCGCAATGCGCAGCAGAAAATCCAGCTGTTTCCAATAACATTAACATGGTTGTACTGCCGATACAGCCAGCATCTGTCACCGTCGTACCGTCATTCAATCCGTTTTGCGTTGGCAATCCTATAACGTTCACTGCATCACCGGTAAACGGTGGGTTACCACCTGCCTATCAGTGGCAGGTCAATCATGTAAACGTCGGACCAAACGCTGCCGTATTTACTTATCCGCCCGCCGATGGAGATACTGTCGCCTGCATCATGACTTCAAGTGCTGTTTGTGTTAGTGGAAACCCTGCGTTATCAGTCCCAATCATAATGACTGGAATATCTGTGCTGCCTGTTACCATTTCGATCACAGTTTCGGCAAATTCTATTTGCCTGAATACAACCGTGATGTTTACTGCAACGTCCACCAATGGCGGAAATACGCCTCAATACCAGTGGAAAGTCAATGGCAATAACGTCGGTGCAAATACCAATACGTATCAGTACCAGCCTGCCATCGGCGATGTGGTGTCATGCCAGTTCACCACCAGTCTGAGTTGCGCAACCCCGAATCCCGCCATGTCGAACTCAATCAATATGATTGTTTTTCCGCAAGCGCCTGTATCTGCGAGTATTACGGCGTCACAAAACCCTGTTTGCCAGGGAACGCCTGTCACGTACACCGCTACCATAAACAATGGGGGAACAAACCCTGTTTACCGCTGGAAGGTCAACAATCTGCTGGTTGGTGCCAGCACTCCCAGCTACACATACATGCCGGTGAACGGCGATATCGTGACATGCACATTAAATTCCAACGCCATATGCAGAACAGGTTCTCCCGCAACATCCAATGCGATCGCCATGACTGTTAACCCGCATACCCCGGCAAGCCTTTCAGTTGCTCCATCCGCAAACCCGGTATGCGCTGGTTCACCTGTCGTGTTTTCTGCAACACCTTCGAACGGGGGAACTGCTCCAATTTACCAATGGAAGGTAAACGGCCTGAACAGTGGAACCAATAGCCCTGTTTTTACATATTCACCGGTTAATGGGGATATTGTGAATTGTGAGATGATCTCAAATTCAAGCTGCACACCCATTCTGAACGCAATTTCAAATTCATTAACCATGACGGTAAGCCCGATCCAGCCTGTCAGTGTTACAGTACTGCCGTCAGTAAACCCGGTGTGTCTTAACAGCAACGTTACTTATGCTGCTATTGCCATTAATGGCGGGGCTGCACCTCAATTTCAATGGAAAGTCAACGGGTTTGTGGTTGGGTCCAATAGTGCTGCTTACAGCTATGTACCGGATAATGGAGATGTGATAACCTGCAAACTTACATCAGGTATGGCATGTACCTCAGGTAATCCGGCATTTTCCCCGCCAGTTGCCATGACGGTTAGCGTAAGCTTGCCGGTTAGCGTTTCTGTTTCGTCCTTTGCCAATACTTCGTGCCAGGGCCAGACTGTTTCCTATTCGGCTGCACCGGTCAACGGAGGCGTTTCCCCGGCTTATCAATGGATGGTCAATGGAATTAATGTCGGCGCCAATAGTATAATCTATTCCTATGTGCCAGCCAACGGCGATTATGTTAGTTGCCAGCTGACTTCAGACTTCTATTGCGCAACAGAGAATCCCGCACTTTCAGCGCCGGTTGTCGCAATTGTTAATCCGAACCTCCCTATTGCGATTTCAATTGTCAGTTCAAGCAATCCGGTATGCAGCGGAACGCTGGTTTCCTTTAATGCCACATCAGTTAATGGCGGAATATCACCGGTTTACGAGTGGAAGGTAAACGGGGTTAATGCTGGTAGCAATTCCCCTGCATTTGCATATATTGCGGTGCATGGCGATACCGTTACCTGTGAACTTACGTCAGGAGTTGCTTGCCCTGCCAGCAATCCTGTCATATCAAACAGCATTGTCATGCATGTCGTACAACCTGTACCTGTTTCAGTTGCAGTTTCAGCTTCGCAGAACCCGGTATGCCAGGGAAACCAGGTCACATTCCTTGCAACATCGATTAATGGAGGCTATAATCCTGTATTTCAATGGATGGTAAATGGCTCGAACGTTGGCACAGCTCAACCCTCATACAACTACTCGCCGGCAGATGGGGATGTCGTTGTTTGTACTCTCTCATCGAATGCCTCATGTGCAAGTGCTGTACCGGTGCAATCTGAGCCAGTGATCATGTCTGTCGGCAGCGAATTCCCAGTGAGCGTCATCATCCAGGCTTCGTCCAATCCGGTTTGTCTCGGACAACCTGTCACATATGGTGCTTCAGTTGTTAATGGTGGTATTTCACCATCTTTTCAATGGCTGGTAAATGGAATTAATGTCGGCACGAATAGCCCGGTATTAAACTTTACTCCCTCCGAAGGTGATATTATTTCGTGCCTTGCCACCTCCGATTTTTCCTGTGCAACCAATAATCCTGCAATTTCAAACCTGGTTGTCATGTCAGTAGTTCAGGCTATTCCTGCGGGCATATCCATATCCTCCTCTGCAAACCCGGTATGTCTCGGAAGCACAGTAATCTTTACTGCATTTGCAACCAATGCAGGACCATCCCCTGTTTTTCACTGGAAAGTAAATGGCGTGAGTGTGGGAGGAAACACGGCGGTCCATGCCTATATTCCCGCCAACGGGGATGTGGTGACTTGCGAGTTGACTGAAACCGGACCCTGTTCACCCGTAAATCCTCCAGTTTCAAACCAGGTTGTAATGACCGTCAGCCTCGATTTGCCAGTCGGTATAAACATTTCCGCGTCGGCAAGCCAGGTATGTTCAGGAACCGCTGTATCATTTACGGCAGTGGCAACGAATGGCGGTTCCACACCGCTGTATCAATGGAAGGTTAACGGGAGTATTGTTGGATTGAACAGCCCTGCCTATACCTACACTCCGGCCAGTGGGGACATGGTTCAGTGCATCTTCACCTCCGCATTGTCATGTGCCAGCGGAAACCCGGCCTCATCGAACATCATTGCCATGACGGTCAATTCACCTCAACAGGTTTCTGTTGCCATTTCTTCCACTCCCGCTAACCCAATTTGCGCCGGCTCAACTGTACAAATGACTGCAACTCCTGTAAACGGGGGGACAAACCCGGTGTATCAATGGTATTTGAATGGCAATGCTGTCGGTGGCAATCAGCCCACCTGCAACTTCACGCCTTCGAATGGTGACCAGGTATATGTGTCGCTCGTTTCGAACCTCTTTTGCTCGTATGGCAGTCCGGCGGTTTCTGGAACCACGGCTATACTTGTAAACGACCCGATGACGGTGAATGTTTCGGCGGCAGTGAATCAGAACGATATTTGCGAAGGCACCCAGGTCACCTTTACCGCAACGCCTGTCAATGGAGGCATTCCACTTTACCAGTGGTATCTTAACGGTCTTCCGGTCGGGGCGAACCAGCCGACCTATATGTGCACTCCGGCCAATGGAGATGTGGTGCATGTCACGATGACCAGCAGCGTAGCATGTGTGAGCAACCCAACTGCCAGTTCCAATGTCATTACGATGATCGTGAATGAAGTGGTCCCTGTGAATGTTTCGATTGCAGGCGATCAGAATCCTGGCTGCCAGGGATCACCTGTTTCTTTCTCAGCATTTCCGGTTAATGGTGGTGCCTCACCGGTCTATCAATGGAAGGTGAATGGCAATCCAATCGGAGGAAACACTCCCGAATTTAGCTATATACCAGCCGATGGCGATATGGTGCAATGTGTTTTAACGTCAGGTCTGTCGTGCACAGTTGGAAACCCAGCATCCTCGAACATCATTGTCCTGACAGTAAATGTTCCTCAACCTGTTTCAGTTGCCATTTCTCAGGATCCTGCCGGTGCGATATGTGCCGGTACGACGGTGGTAATGACAGCGACTCCGGCAAACGGGGGGTCAAGTCCGTCGTATGAATGGTTTAAAAACGGCATTGCTGTCGGAAGCAGTCAGCCCACCTATAGTTTCACACCATTGAATGGCGACCAGTTGTATGTATCCGTAAATTCCAGCCTTGCCTGTACATACGGTAGTCCGGCGGTTTCCGGAACTATGACGTTGGTTGTTAACGATCCGCTACCCGTCAGTGTTTCGGCAGTGGTGGACCAGAACAATGTTTGCGCAGGGACCCCGGTCATCTTTACTGCAACTCCTGTGAATGGGGGCGTTCCTTTCTATCAGTGGTATCTCAATGGGTTGCCGGCCGGCATGAACCAGCCCACGTATGCCTGCATCCCCGCAAACGGAGATCTTGTTCAGGTATCGATGACATCAAGCCTCTCATGCGTGAATATGCAGACTGTCAGTTCCGGTGAGATCACCATGATGGTGAACAGCTTGCTGCCAGTGAATGTAGCGATTGAATGCGATCAGAATCCCGTGTGCCAGGGATCGCCGGTTGTTCTCACGGCATTGCCGGTCAACGGAGGTCTATATCCGGTATATCAATGGAAGGTAAATGGAACCCCGGTAGGAACAGGGAGTCCGACCTACAGCTATATTCCTGATCAGGGCGACCTGGTGCAATGTAGCTTAACTTCAGGATTGTCCTGCATTACCGGAAATCCTGCTTCCTCCAACATCATTGCGATGACCGTAAATCCTCTTCAACCGGTTTCAGTGACCGTTACTCAGGATCCTGCCGGCGCATTATGTGCAGGCACATCGGTTGTGATGACCGCGACACCGGTAAACGGAGGGACGAATCCAGCCTATCAATGGTATAAAAACGGGAATGCAATTGGCAACAACCAGCCCACCTTCAGTTTTACTCCGTCGAACGGCGACCAGGTATATGTATCAGTCGCCTCAAATTTCATTTGTTCCGTTGGCAGTCCGGCGGTTTCAGCAACCATAGTCATGGTTGTAAACGATCCTTTGCCTGTAAGTGTTTCAGCGGTGGTGAATCAGAATAATATTTGCGAAGGAACCCAGGTAACCTTTAGTGCAACGCCCGTTAATGGTGGTGTTCCGGTTTACCAGTGGTATCTCAACGGGCTGCCGGTTGGTGTGAACCAACCAACCTACACTTGCACACCTGCAAACGGAGATCTGGTATATGTAACGATGACATCAAGCCTGCCGTGCGTGAACATGATGACTGTCAGTTCCGATGTGATCACAATGATGGTAAACAGCATGGCACCTGTGAATGTTTCAATTGCAAGTAATCAGAACCCCGTGTGCCAGGGCTCGCCGGTAACTTTGACTGCCACTCCTGTCAATGGCGGCCCGTCACCTGAATACCAATGGAGGGTGAATGGAAATCCGGCAGGAACCAATAGTCCGACCTATTCTTATGTACCGCTTGACGGCGACCTGGTGCAGTGCATTTTAACATCGGGATTATCCTGCGCATCAGGGAACCCGGCGTCATCAAATATCATTGCCATGACGGTAACTGCTCCTCAGCCGGTTTCAGTGGTTGTTTCACCTGATCCTGCCGGCGCAGTATGCAACGGCACAACGGTATTGATGACAGCGACGCCGGTAAATGGGGGGACAAATCCATTATATCAATGGTACAAAAACGGCAATGCAGTCGGAAGCAACCAGCCCACCTATAGTTTTACTCCGTCGGATGGCGATCAGGTATACGTTTCGATTACTTCAAGCCTCTCATGTCCCTATGGAAGTCCGTCAGTTTCACAAACTTTGACCATGGCTGTAAACGAACCGCTGCCAGTGAGTGTTTCAGTTGTGGCAAACCACAACAATGTTTGTGAAGGTTCGCCAGTAACTTTTACGGCAGCGCCGGTCAATGGCGGTGTTCCGGTTTACCAGTGGCATGTTAACGGAGTGCCGGCAGGTTTTAACCAGCCGACTTTTGATTTTACTCCTTCCAACGGCGACCTGGTAGACGTTACGATGACCGGCAGTTTGACATGTGTGACCATGCAAACAGCAAGTTCCAATATTATTTCCATGATTGTGAATGAAATGCTGCCTGCGATTGTGTCGATTGCCGGCGACCTGAACCCTGTGTGCGAGGGTACCACGGTTACCTTTACGGCAACCCCGGTCAATGGAGGAAATCCTGTTTACCAATGGTTTGTGAACGGAACTCCAGCCGGAATTAATCAGAATCTTTTCAGCTATGTCCCTATTGACGGCGACCAGATATATGTGCAGATGAGTTCCAGCCTTGCATGCGTTACAGTTCCGGTCGCACTCTCGGATTCTATAAACATGATGGTTGAGAACCTGCTTCAGGCCTCTGTAACGATTGTTGAAAGCCAGAACAATATATGCGAAGGGGCAACGGTGGTTTTTACAGCAACCGGCGTTAATGGCGGGGTCCCGCTTTATCAATGGTATAAAAACGACTTGCCGGTAGGAGATAACGCCGGTCAATATTCCTGTGTGCCGGCAACTGGTGATCGAATATTTGTTGAGATGACCTCAAGCCTGATGTGTGTGACGGCTGCCAAGGCCACATCCAATGTAATGTCGACGGTTGTGAAACCGAATCCCGTGGCTGCCCAATCTGTTGCAGGTACGTCGGTCGTGTGTGCCGGAACAACCGGGGTCAATTTCTCAGTGTTGCCGGTCACCTGGGCCACCTCATATACCTGGAATCTGCCGGAAGGTGTTACAGTTGCTTCCGGTGAACATGAAAATACCATAACATTGAATTTTGGGACGACATCTCTTTCGGGAGTGATAACCGTCTGCGGCAGCAATGCATGCGGCAACGGACCTTCTTCGCCTGCAATGCAGGTGAATGTCCTCCCCATCCCTGAAACGCCATATGTTACCCTGGAAGGCAATACACTAACAAGCACTTCCCCGGCAGGCAATCAATGGTATTTTGAAAGCGTGCCCATTCCAGATTCAGCAGGTCAAACCATATCGCCTGTTCAACCAGGCTGGTACTGGAGTTCGGTTGCAGGGAATGGTTGCAGTTCTGATACCTCTAACCATGTGTACTTTGATGGTGTTTTCCCGGGGCCAATCACTGACGAACCCGGATTCTGGGTATACCCGGTACCCAACGACGGTCATTTCACTGTGGCGATCAGCCTGCCGGAAGAGGATGTTTTCGACGTGACTGTATACAACAGCCTTGGGGTTCAACTTTACCAGATCCCCGGGATTGTTGTGAAGGATAAATTCAAACAAGTCATTGATCTTCGCCACAGTGTGTCGAAGGGGATGTTTACCGTTGTATTCAAATGCGATGATTACCAGGTAGTTAAAAAGGCGCTTATATATAACTTTAAATAAAATTTTAGTTTAAAAACGCATCATTTTTAATGCATTTACGTATGATAATTCATAAAGTTTAATACATTGTATATCAATAGTTTATCGATGAATGTGGGGCGGTTGGCAATTCTGTTAATTTTCGTTTTCATGACTCGGGTCCTGTTTGGACAATCTGGTGTTAAGGAGCCTGCGCAGTGCGCGCCAGTCAGCATTCCTGTCATAAGCGGCGAAGTCGCTCCCTGTCTGAACATCAGCTATCCATATTCGACACAAATGTATTCGCCCCCCTATGATTGGGTAATATCCGGTGTGTATGGGGTTGATTATACGATTTCGGCAGGTGGTGGCCCGTCGGATAATTCGGTCACACTTGCCTGGTCGGCTCTTGGTCCTCATTCGGTGAGCGTCTCCTATAACGGAGCCTCAGGGTATGGAGTTTTGCCAGTGATAGTCCAGGATACCCATCCGGTTTCAGTTGTGGTCACCCCTTCGGAGAATTCAGTCTGTGCAGGAACCTTGGTGACCTTTACAGCATCGGTGACTAATGGAGGATTATCTCCAGCATACAGTTGGTTCGTAAATGGGGTGAGCATTGGCGCAACCAATGCAACATATTCGTATGTGGCGGTCAACAATGATTATATCCATTGCGAGGTTACCTCAAGTATGGCTTGCGCTTTGGGTAGTCCGGCCTCATCACCTCCTGTGATTATGATTGTTATTTCGAATTTCCAGGTGGGAGTGTCCATTGCTGATTCTCCAAATCCTTCCTGTATCGGTGATACGGTGACTTTTACAGCATTTCCATTTAATGGAGGAAATGCACCTGCATACCAATGGAAAAAAGGGGAAACTGCAATTCCGGGTGCAACAGGTACTACATATCAGTATACACCGGTTAATGGAGATGTGATTACTTGTACGTTATCTTCCAGCCTGGGATGCACCATCGGAAATCCGGCGACATCCAACCCGGAAACCATGACAGTAAGCCCGATTCATGCAGTCGGGGTCTCGGTTAGCCCCTCAGCCAACCCGGTTTGTTCCGGAAATTTGGTGTCCTTCAATGCAACTCCTGTTTATGGCGGAACTACACCTTTTTATACCTGGTCTGTTAATGGTACCATAACCGGATTGAACGGACCGGTATTTGTCTATCCGCCAGTAAATGGAGATGTTGTAGCCTGCTCATTAACTTCCAATGCCCAATGCCTGACAGGAAACCCGGCAGGTTCAGTGCCCATTGTCATGTCGGTAAATCAATTCAGCCCTGTCGTTGTTAACATTTCTGCTTCGGCTACAACATTGTGTAACGGCAGTCAGGTAACCCTTACAGCAATTCCGACAAACGGGGGTGCCAATCCTGCCTATCAGTGGTATGTAAACACCTTCCCGGTAACCGGGGCGACCAATTCCACTTATAGCTATACACCAACAAATGGAGACCAGGTTAAATGTGTGCTCACCTCTTCCTTATTGTGCGGCAACGGAAATCCGGCAGTATCTAATACCATCGCACTGTCGGTCAGCCCTTTATTGCCTCCCAGCATTTCAGTAATTGCTTCTTCTAATCCATCCTGTGCAGGAACTCCGATTCAATTTACTGCAATTCCTTTGAATGGGGGTACAAACCCTTCCTACCAGTGGAATGTTAATGGGTTAAATATCATCTCTGCAACAAACTCAACCTACACCTATAACCCGGTGAATGGCGATAATGTTATGTGCAGGTTGACTTCAAATTCGATGTGTAGTCAGGGAGTCACTTCCTGGTCACTGCCTATAACCATGAGCATCAGTTTAGGAATGCCGGTCAGTAATTCAATCCAGGTTTCGGAAAATCCTGTATGCCAGGGTTCCGCGGCCACCTTTTCGGCAGCAGCAGTTAACCAGGGCAGTTTTCCGGTCTACCAGTGGATGATCGGTGGCGTCCCCATTGATGGTGCATCAAACAGTTCCTATACCTACAATCCTGCTAATGGGGATATCATCACCTGTTCCGTGCTGTCAAGTTTGAGTTGCGCTTTGGTAAATCCGAACACCTCCAATACGATCATCATGGATGTTGAAGTAGCAATTGTCGCCGGTGTATCCATCACGGCAAGCTCGAATCCTTCATGCATTGGACTGCCCGTAAACTTTACCGCTACTCCTGTAAATGGAGGTTTATCACCTAATTATCAATGGTTTGTGAATGGTGTGCCTGTTGGAACAAATAGTCCGGTCTATTCAACAAATCAATTAACTTCCGGGCAGGTTGTAAGCTGCAGGCTCCAGTCCAGTTACCCCTGTAAGACGTTCAATTATACCTATTCGAATGAGATCACGATGGTAACCAATCCTGTGATTCCGACAGGTTTGGTCATCGCATCATCGAGCAATCCTTCATGCAACGGCTCACAGGTTACCTACACAGCCACACCCACAGGGGGTGGGGTGGTTCCTGCATACCAATGGAACATAAATGGGAACACAGTCGGGACCAGCAGCACATTTACCCATGTGCCATTGCCAAACGAGGTGGTGTTGTGTTTGCTTTTTTCGTCTGAGGCATGTCCTTCAATATCCCCGGTCATATCCAATTCCATTACCCAGGCTACCACCCCAATCCTGGCGCCCTCGGTTACCATCTCCGCGAATGCCACCACTGTTTGTGTAGGAACCCAGGTCACATTTACTGCATCGGCCGTAAACGGAGGCAGCAATCCTGTTTACCAATGGAAGTTAAATGGCAACAATACCGGGGGCAACACAAATGTGCTGCAGTTTTACCCTGATAACAATGACCAGGTCTCTTGCAGCATGACCTCGAACTTATCCTGCCTCTTCAGTAACCAGGCCAATTCCGGTACAATTGCCATGGTGGTCGCATCTACCTTTCCAGCTGGAGTAACAATTACCACAAACCCTGCAAACTCAAATCCATTCTGCCAGGGATCACCTGTAAACTTTACTTCGTCAGTTACCTTTGGAGGAACCACGCCTTCATACCAATGGCTTGTTAACGGAATTCCTGCCGG
This sequence comes from Bacteroidales bacterium, assembly GCA_038212325.1. Classification (GTDB taxonomy): domain Bacteria; phylum Bacteroidota; class Bacteroidia; order Bacteroidales; family FEN-979; genus CAIVAT01. The sequence continues at coordinate 5,173 of JBBQUQ010000007.1, read as the reverse complement.
ACCGTTTTCAACATCCAATTCGACTTATTCATATGTTCCCTCAAACGGTGATTTCGTTACTTGCCTGGTGAATTCAGCTCTTGCCTGTGCTGCTCCACATCCGGTAACCTCCAACCCGGTAAACATGATCCAGGGCACAGGGACCCCGGTCAGTGTTTTGATCGGTGCATCGGCGAATCCTGTTTGTACAGGAGGAGGGGTCACAATTGTTGCAACTCCGACAAATGGAGGAACCGCACCAGTCTATCAATGGAAAGTAAACGGATCCCCGGTACCGGGAAGTGGACCTACCCTGAATTATTCACCGGTAACGGGCGGGGAGGTCATCACCTGCAAACTTGTATCGAATGCTACATGCGCCAGCGGAAATCCGGCATTTTCCAACGCGATCACAATGACAACAACATCCGCCTTGCCGGCAAGCGTGTTGATCTCGACCAAAACAAATCCTTTTTGTACCGGATCCTCAGTGAAATTCACTGCATATTCAACCAACGAAGGTACCACGCCGTTTTACCAGTGGAAGGTAAACGGGAGCCCTAACGGTACCAACAGCCCCGTGTTTAATTATTCCCCGTTAAACGGGGAAACGGTGACATGCGAGATGACCACAAATGCAAACTGCTTTTCGGGAACAAACCCGGTTGTCTCCAACCCGATGCTGATGATCTCTTCCTCCAACCTTCCTGTCGGCATCACGATTACCTCATCTGCCAGTACAGTTTGCCAGGGTACCGCTGTGAATTATACGGCATCACCTGTCAACGGTGGAGAAACACCACAATACCAGTGGAAATTGAACGGGAGCAATGCTTCGGGTAATGGCCAGAACTTTACCCATGTTCCATTAAATGGTGATGCTGTTTCCTGTTCACTGAATTCAAGCCTGGTCTGTGCGACAGGAAATCCAGCCAATTCGAATTCGATCGTTATGACCGTCAATACATCGCAGCCTACAAGTCTCGCAATAACAGCATCTTCAAATCCGGTGTGTACCGGGCTTCCTGTCACCCTCACTGCAATCCCGGTCACGCCTGATAATATGCCCTTTTATCAGTGGCGGGTAGACGGAGTAGTGGCTAATGGCGTTAATGGTCCGGTATATAACTATATTCCTGCTGATGGCGATGTTGTCACTGCGATTATGACATCGGGTCCTACTTATTGCGTCAGCGGAAATCCTGCGGTTTCCAACTCGATCCCACTTGTTGTCAACATTGAACAGCCGGTGACTGTCCTTGCGGAAGCTTCAGATAATCCATTTTGCGCGGGAACCACCGTTACATTTTCAGCAACACCTGCCAATGGCGGCACAACACCAGTCTACCAATGGATATTAAACGGCACGGAGCTATCGGGTGCAACAAATCAATTCTTTTTTTTCGCCCCTTCCGACAACGACCAAATCAGTTGCAGGGTAACCTCAAGTCAAACCTGCATCTATGGAAGTCCGGCGATGTCCAATATGCTAACCATGCACACGAACCAATCGTCGATGCTGGTTGGCGTTTCGATCGTCATCGATTACAACCCGGTATGTGCCGGCACCCAGGTACACTTTATTGCTACACCTACAAACGGTGGTACCAATCCAACCTATCAATGGAAGATAAACGGCAATCCTGCTGGCACGAATGATTCCAGCTTTACCTATAGCAATCCGCAAAACAATGCAATTGTGACTTGCAACGTGACCTCAAACCTTTCGTGTGCGAATCCCCCTATGGCTATTTCTACACCCATTGTGATGCAGGTAATTCCGCTTGCACCGGTTAGTGTTAGTATTGTGGCCTCTACCAATTTTTGCTGCCAGGGTACATCTGTCACCTATACTGCCACACCTGTCAATTCGGGGCCCGGACCTTTATATCGCTGGAGAGTGAACGGGGCGCTCCACCCTGCTTCCGGGCCTGTATTCAACTATATTCCCAATAATGGTGATTTGGTACAGTCTACCCTGGTGTCCAATGCAAACTGTCGTACAGGGAATCCCGCACCCTCCAATGTAATATCCATGAACATCGTTCCATTTGCGACAGTCGGAATCTCCATTGTGCCATCGGCCAACCCCGTATGCCAGGGTTCTGTGGTGAACTACACTGCAACTCCGGTCAATGGAGGAAGTCTTCCGGAATATCATTGGAAAATAAACGGAGCCAATACTGGCACAAATTCTTCACTATTTTCCTATATTCCCGCCGACGGCGATATCGTGACATGCACCCTGTTATCCAATGCCGCCTGCGTTCTGAATAATATTGGTAATTCTAACCAGATTTTGATGATCGTCAGTCCATTGTTACCTGTAAGTGTAAATATCGCACCTTCATCAAACCCGGTTTGCCAGGGAATGGTCACATTCAATGCTTCGCCCGTAAACGGCGGAACGATGCCAAACTACCAGTGGAAAGTAAATGGGAACAATATAGGGAGCAACAACCCAGTATTGTCATATTCTCCGGCTGATGGTAACCAGGTTTCATGCGTGCTGACCTCAAACGCTGTTTGTGTCGAGGGGAACCCTGCAATATCGAATGTGGTTACCCTGTCGGTTATCCCAAGTTCACCCGTCAGCGTATCTATTGCACCTTTGGCGCCAATACCGGCATGCCAGGGATCTTCGGTAACGTTCCAGGCCACACCGGTGAATGGTGGAAGCAACGCCGTCTTTCAGTGGATGGTAAATGGATATGTAGTCCTGGCGAGCGGCCCGTCATACACTTATGTGCCAAATGGTGGCGATGTTATAAAATGCCTGCTTGTGTCAAATGCTACATGCCCGACAGGTAATCCGGCAATCTCAAACCCGGTGGCTATGAATTTCAGCCTTGTACTTGTTCCCGGGATCTCCATTGCCCCAAGTTCAAATCCCGCTTGCGCCGGAGCTTCGATAACTTTTACGTCTATGTCGGTAAATGGAGGCACCGCACCGCTGTATCAATGGTATTTAGGCAATGCACCAGTGCCGGGAGCAACCAGTGCATCTTACACCTATATACCGGTGAACAATGACATTGTATCATGTACGATGACCGCTGATATTCCATGTCCGTTAGCCAATCCTGTAACCTCCAATTCTATTACAATGTCGGTTCTCCAATTGCAAAGCGCTGGCATCTCCATATCCACAGAGAGTGATACAGTCTGTTCCGGCATTCCGGTTATCTATACAGCCAATGTTTCAAATCCTGGTTCCACACCCGTTTTACAATGGGAAGTTAATGGACTTGACATTACAGGTGCAACAAATTCATCTTATATCTACATTCCTCTTAATGGCGACGTGGTGACATGCCGGCTGGTATCCAGCGTTTCCTGTATCACCAACAATCCCATTCTATCCAATGCAATAACAATGACTGTTAGCGATAATTTTCCGGTCAGTATCAGTGTTCAGGCATCGGCCAACCCGTCGTGTGTTGGTGAAGAGGTGACTTTCACTGCCAGTTCAGTCAACGGCGGGATCAATCCTGAATACAAATGGTTTATCAATGGTTTTAATGTTGGAAACAATGCGCCAACCTTTGCCTATACACCTGCCTCCGGCCAGATTGTTACGTGCCAGCTAACCTCAGGTTATGCTTGTGAGCCTGTTCCGGCATTGTCCAATTCGGTCACTATGACCGTTAAAACAATTCAACCGGTCGATGTATCCATTGCGTGCTCATCAAATCCTGCATGCCTTGGTACTTTCGTCACGTTCACTGCAACGCCGACGAATGGCGGTAATAATCCTGTTTATCAATGGATTGTCAATGGAATTGAGATTACCGGTGCCTCAAATTCAACCTTTGTATATCAGCCAGGCGGCGGCGATGTGGTGAAATGCAGATTGAATTCGGATGAATCTTGCATAACAGGAAATCCAGTTGTTTCTGAACCTGTTATTATGAATGTAAGTACTTCATTTCCAGCCGATGTTATTGTTACCGCATCCAGTAATATTGTCTGTGTTTTTACGCCGGTTACATTCACTGCAACCCCTGTCTATGGCGGGCCGTCACCTACCTATCAATGGAGGGTCAATGGTATCGATGTGCCTTTCGCAACCAACACTACGTTTCTATATTTATCTCCTGTAAACGGAGATGTTATAACCTGTGTTATGACCTCTACGTTATCGCTGTGTACGGCCAATCCTGTAACCTCAGCCCCGATCATTATGACGGTACTGCAAATACCTGTTTCCGTCGTAATTGCAGCAAACCCCATGTCTGCTGTTTGTTCAGGGACATACGTTAATTTCACGTCAACCCCCACAAACGGCGGACCTACACCAAGTTACCAATGGAAAGTCAGTGGTACCCTCATAACGGGAGCAACCAATTCCACCTACTCTTACCCGCCATTTCCCGGCGATGAAGTTGTGTGTTTGCTGATGTCAAATGCCACCTGTTCCAGTGGAAGCCTCGCTACTTCAAATATGATAGCCCCTGATGTCAATGTCAATTTACCGGTTACCGTGCTGATCAGTTCAGACCATGGCATGACAGTTTGTGCAGGGACAACAGTACTCTATTCTGCTGCGCCTGTTAATGGTGGATCGGCACCTGCATATCAATGGCGCCTGAACGGTTCTGATTTTCCGGGCGCCAACAATTCAACTTTCGGTTATGTGCCCGCAAGTGGAGATGCAATATCCTGCGTCGTTTCTTCCAGTGCAACCTGTGCAACGGGTTCGCCGGCCACTTCCAACACGCTGACCATGACAGTCAACCCGGTGATACCGGTTACCGTCTCTATTGTTCCCTCCGCAACCACTGTTTGTGCTGGAACAATCGTTACCTTCAATGCAACAGCAGTAAACGGAGGTACGCTGCCGGGGTATCAATGGCAGTTGAATGGTGTTGACATCAGCGGAGCAACAAATCCGACCCTTACCATTGTCCCTGGTAACAATGACCAGTTTACCTGCCTGGTGGCCCCGGATGTGACTTGTCCGACAACAAACCCGGCTGTCTCCAATCTGGTGACCATTACGGTGAATCCTTTGCTTCCTGTCACCATTGCAATCGTACCCTCAGGCAATCCCGTTTGTGCAGGCACTTCGGTAACCTATTCTGCAACCGCCCTCAATGGAGGCCTGTCACCGGCATACCAGTGGATAGTTAATGGTGTTGCAGCAATTGGAGCGACCAATGCGGCCTATACCCATGTTCCGCTCAATAATGCA
>JBBQUQ010000006.1:0-60695 GCA_038212325.1 Bacteroidales bacterium | reverse complement strand
GGTTTCACCCCGCGTGGTCTCCTGCCATTGTTTAACGGTCTTACCGTTGAGATCGAACAGGGTGACGCGGATGGAACCGGAGCCATGTAAATCAAGCCTGAACCTTGCGTAGCCGGGTTGGTTGACCAACAGCCGGCTCCCGGGATTATCGTCCTGATCGTTCACGTTGTTGATGATGGTGCCCGACTCCAGGTCGATATCGTAGCAGGTGATATCCGGCGGGGCTGGCAGGGCGACGGCAGAGGGTCTGGAGAGATTCTGCAGGATAATGGAATCGACCGCCACGGGGCTGCGGAGGTACAATCCCTGGAGGGTGACGACCGTTTGGGCGTAAGAACCCCAGGTGCAGAGAGCGAGGAAACAGGCTATTATATTTTTCATATCCCGTTCATTTTGTGATGATCAATTTCCAGGTATCAATTCCTTGATTCGCATTATTACAAATTTACATGAATAATAGGTGATTGGTACACCTGATGTCAGAATTTGCATTTAATTTAAACCACCCCAACCTCCTAATGGAGAATGTCCCCCTCGCCTTTAGGAGAGGGGGTGCCGGGGGTGAGGTGAAATAGAGCATTAGATAAAAAAGTTATACCTTTATTGCATTGATCAGGAAAAACGAAATGGAACCGGTTTCTATAGATAAATGGCTTATGATCGTCAACCCGAATGCCGGGGTTAAAAAGGGGACGAAAGACTGGCCCAAAATACTCCGGCTGTTGAAGGAGGAGGGCGTGGATTTTGGTTTCCGGCTTACCGAAAGCAGGGGACACGCCATTGACATTGCCGCTGAATCCATTGCAGGCGGCTGCCGGAACCTCTGTGTGGTGGGAGGGGATGGCACACTGAACGAGGTGCTCAACGGCATCATGGGCCAGCATGAAATTATAAGTACTGAAATCACCGTTGGCATGATCCCGGTTGGTACCGGTAACGACTGGTGCCGCATGTTCAACATCCCGTTTGATTACCGTAAGGCCATCCACGTGCTGAAACAACACAAAACCTTTCTACAGGATGCCGGCAAAGTGACCTATTACCACAAGGATGACCAGGTGAAGCGCTGGTTCATGAATGTAGCCGGAATGGGTTATGATGCGCTGGTGGCCAAGAAGACCAACATGCTGAAAGAAAAGGGGCTGGGCGGACCGCTGACCTACATGTATTTTGTGTTTGCAAGCCTTTTTCAGTATAAGTTCATCGAAGCAGTGGTGGAAGTCGATGGCAAGCCGGCCTTCAAAGGCGAGATTTTCTCGATGAATGTCGGAATCTGCAAGTACAATGGCGGGGGGATGATGCAGGTTCCTTTTGCGGTTCCCGACGACGGATTGCTCGATGTAACCCTCATCAAAAAAACATCAAAATGGATGGTGGTCCGCTATGCCCGTAAACTGTTCGACGGCTCCCTGGTCGACCTTCCGATGGTCGCGACCTTTAAAGGCGAAAACATCCGTATCAGGTCGTCGGGAAAGGTATTCCTTGAAACCGACGGAGAGTCGCTGGGGCATACCCCTTTTACCTTTGAAGTGTTGCCAAAATGTGTGAAGATCGTTAGAGGTTAAATTTCAACCCAGTCGCCCGACGCCTTGATGAGCGCTACCATGGCCTCAACCGCCACCGTTTCATCGATGTTTTTCTTCACCAGCTTCTGCCCTTTGTAAAGATGGATTTTCCCGCTCCCGGCGCCAACGAACCCATAATGTGCATCGGCCATTTCTCCCGGGCCGTTCACCACGCAACCCATCACGGCAATTTTTAATCCTTTCAGGTGTGCCGTTTGCGACTGGATGTTTTTCAGTGCCTCCTGAATGTTGTACTGTGTTCTTCCGCAGGAGGGACAGGCGATAAATTCGGTTTTGGTTATGCGCACGCCTGCCGCCTGCAGGATGCTGTAGGCTGCGGGGATTTCGAATTCAGGATCCTCGGTGAGCGATACCCTGATGGTGTCGCCGATGCCGTCGGTCAGGAGGCTGCCAATGCCAACGGCCGATTTTATCCGCCCGTCGTCGCCGGCCCCCGCTTCGGTTACCCCGAGGTGGATGGGATATTGCATCCCGTTCGCCTGCATTCGTTCGGCCAGCAGGCGGTTTGCCGCAATCATCATCCTGATGTTGCTTGCTTTCATCGAAAAAACAAGGTTGTGAAAGGAGTGGCTTTCGCAAATCAGCGCAAATTCCAGGGCCGATTCAACCATGCCAAGCGGCGTATCGCCGTAAAGGTCCATGATGCGATCCGAGAGCGAGCCATGATTCACGCCGATGCGGATTGCCGTTCCATGTTTCTTGCAGATTTTCAACAGCGGAGCGAGCCTTTCGGCCGTTTGTTCGAGGATAAGGCCGGAAGAGTGATCGCGTGACGCGTGACGCGTGACGCGTAACGGTATATAGTTTCCGGGATTGATGCGGACCTTCTCGACTATAGTGGCAGCAACTTCGGCAATCAGGGCATTAAAATGCACGTCGGCGATGATCGGCGTATCATATCCCTGCCGGCGGAGCTCTTTTTTTATTTCACGGAGATTCTCCGTCTCTTTCATGTAGGGAACCGCAATGCGCACATATTCGCAGCCGGCTTCAATCATGCGGATGGCTTGCATTACGGTTGATTTCGTATCGAGGGTATCGGTGTTGGTCATCGACTGCACGCGAACCGGGTTGTCGCCCCCAAGCGGAACATTTCCAATGTCTACGACTCTTGTCTGGTACCTGTATCTGTTTTCTGGGGTCATGTTTGAAAGTTCAGGATTTGAATGGATTTCAACTACAGGATAACATGCCTAATGGCAATTATCTCCTGGTTTAACGTCAAAAATATGATTTTTATGCGGAAAAATCCAGATCCAGGCAACCTTTTTGTATTTTCACACCGTCTTATTTTAAAAACCACGCCAGTTGAATATTTTGACGATGTCAGTCATGCTTGCCGGAATGCTGTGCATGCAGCACATTCAGGCACAAAACGTGCCACAATCCTGGATTCCCGCGGGATGCGGGGGCGGGGGAGCCGTGTATGCTCCGTCCATCAGGGGCAATTACGGAACGTTCAGGTTATATGCCAGCCCTTACCATCCGTCGCGGGTTGTCGTCAGCGGTTACTCTGCCGTTTATTATTCCGCAGATTACGGGGCCCATTTTACACCTGTCATGACGGCAGCCATGCAGGGCACCGGATTTTTGCACCTGGCCGGTGTTTTCTTTAAAACCGACACCATTTTTGTATCAACGGATAAAGGGATGATCATTTTTAACGGACTTTCATGGGAACCCTTCATTTCCTACGCCACTGCCGGTATCCCTGTTACGGGATCCGGCGCTCTGGGGATTGCCGGTTTTTCAGGGGCATCCAAAAACGGGATTACCCGCTTTTTTGCGACCGCCCTTGATGGATCGAAGGTCGATCCGCGGATTGAGCCAAGGGACATGCAGTATTTCAAAAAATTTACCGGATGAATTTCGGAGCCGGAATGGTATGGACTGATATCACCGCCGGCCTGCTCAATGCCGGCGGTGCCAATAACCAGCTTAATGTTGCCTATGAGGTCGCCCTGAAGCCGGATTGTGTCGACACACTTTATCTCAGCGGGCAAACCCGCAACCCTGCCACGTCGGCAGGGGCAAGGTTCGGCACTGTGTTTAAATCATCGGATAGCGGAACAACTTTTTCAAATGTTTTCCTTTTAGATTCCAACCCTCACAATGCCGGCATTTTTACCGGGTGGGTCGGCTCATCCTCCTATCCTGCATGGGCTCATACCTGGCGAGGCATCAACACCATCGAGGGCATTGATGTCGATTCGCACAATGCCGACCGGCTGATGATCTCTGATTTTTCAGGGGTACATGTTTCGTTCGATGGCGGACAGGCCTGGGTGCAACGGTATACGGATGCCCAGTACCAGCATCCCCCGGGTGTCCTGGTCGGCCGTGATGATATTTATAAAACGTCGGGGCTGCAAACCACCGTTTGTTATTGGATGCACTGGTTCGATCCAGCTCATATCCTGGCCTCCTATGCCGACCTGGTTATAAACGTAAGTCTCGACAGTGGCAAAACATGGAGCTTTGACCACGACAGCTTGTGGACCGTCAAAGCCAACGACGTGCACATGTTTTGCCCATCGCCGTCGGGACGGATTTTTGCTCCTACGGGCGAAGTTCTGGGCAACAACGGAGATTTCAGAGATTACAGGGTAGGCATGGCCAGTGCGGGCAGGATTACCTGGTCTGACAATGGCACGAACTGGCACCAGGTAAGGGATTTTCACACCCCCGTAAGCTGGATATCCCTTGACCCGGCGAATCCTGCCACCATGTATGCCGCGGTTTACAGCCCCATCAGCGGATCGGGCGGCATATGGAAGCGCTGCCTGGATCAACCTTATGCCCGGAATCCCTGTATTGACCTGTACGTTTCACCCGGTAAACCCAGATGAAATGTATGTTTGCACCTTGCGCGACGGCCTCTTTTATGCAACCGCCATCAACTCTGCAAACCCGGTTTTAGAAAAACTATCGTGCTATCCTTTCCGGGCGCCGCAAAGGGTCTTCTTTAACCCTTATAACCCGGGCGATGTATGGGTTACAAGTTATGGAAATGGATTGCGCAGGGGAACATCGTCACCATCTATCGGCATCAGCGACAAGGAGGAGACAGCAGCAGCTTCATTTTTCTATCCGAACCCATTGGCCGGCCCGATAAATTTCAACGATCCCCCGGAACCTGGAGTTGTTACTGTTCGAAATATGGCAGGGAATTTGGTTGCAGTGATGAACGTCATGGTTGGAGCAGATTTGTCGTTCCTGCCGCCGGGAATTTACCAGTTGACCATCGAGCGCAATGGAAAAAGAAACTCAGGCAAGTTTATTCTGACGAAGTGATTAAAGCCAGGGTAAATGCACAGTTTAATGCAGCCCCTTCACCCGTGGTTTTCCGGCCACAAAATCTTTAAGGTAAAACGGTTCAAAGTAGGCCAGGTTTTCAAATTGATTCCGCCGGAGTTTTTCCGCAGCAAAAACAATCATAGAGCGCGCCGAGGCTTTGAATTCATCGAGGAAAAAGGCGTTCGGATGATTTCCCAGCAATTCTTTGCATTTTCCGGCCCCGTCGCCACCGAAAATCACCCGCTTTTCTTGCAGGAATTCCCCGAATGAAGATGCATCAATAATTTCAGCCCGAACCTCCCGTATTTCCGTGTTATCCATGCCATAAACCGCAGAATACACCTCCATCCGCCGCGCATCGATCATGGGGCAGATGAGTGTTTGGATCCCGCCTCTGCTCCCTTCCCTATTCTGGGGAGGGGCCGGGGGTGGGGTCATGCCCGCCGCCATCGCCTGCAACGTTGGCACCGCGATCATCGGCTTATCGATTGCATAGCATAGCCCTTTTGCGGTAGCCACTCCGATCCTGAGCCCGGTGTAAGAACCCGGACCCATGCTTACGGCGACGGCATCGAGGCTGCTGAAATGGATTCCGGAGGATTTTACCAGCTCGTCGATGAAGGTGGTCAACATGGCGGAATGAACATTCCGTGCTGAGGATTCTTTGATCCCGACAAGTGTTTCGTCGCGGAACAGTGCCACGGAACAGACCTCGGTGGCTGTTTCAATGCAAAGGATCAGCGCCATGAACTATTTTTCTTTTTCTTTGGTAAACAGGTCTTTCTTGTTGACTTTCTTTACCTTGTCGCCGTCCTTCAGAAGCTTCGACACGGCGCTGTAAGGAGCCGTAATGATCTCATCCCCGATTTTCAACCCGCTGGTTACCTGGATATAGGTGTTATCCTGGATGCCGGTTTTAACATCAACTTTTTTGGCGATGCCATCGCTCAGAACAAATACGCACTCCTGTATCTTTTCGTTTTTCTTGGCCGTTGCAACAACCTCAACATCGTCGTCGTTGTTCTCTTTTTTTGTCTTGCTCTTTTCATTCAACTTGTCAAGACTGTCTTTAGCGATCCTGGTCGTAACTGCCTGGATCGGCACCGTAATGGTGTTTTCTGCGGTTTCTGTCTGTATTTCCACCGTGCACGACATGCCGGGGCGGAAAGGGGAATAGTTGGTTTCCTTTCCAACCAGCAAATCATGGTAGAAGTCCTTAAGAATGTGAATTTTAACATTGAAATTCGTCACCTGGTCAACACTCACTCCGGTGGTGTTGGCGGAGGTGGCGATTTCGGTAACGATCCCTTTGAATTTCCTGTTCAGGTAAGCATCCACCTCGATAAGGGCGGTGTCGCCCATGCTCACGCGCACAATGTCATTTTCATTGACCTGCACCTGGGCCTCCATTTCGTTGAGGTTTGCAATGCGCATGATCTCCGTGCCGCTGGAGAATTGCGAAGCGCCGGTTACTCTTTCACCCTGTAAAACACTCAGCTTAGACACAGTGCCGTCGTTCGGCGCAAATATTGCCGTGCGGTTAAGGTCCTCTTTTGACCTTTTCAGCGCAGCTTCTGAATTTTTCACCATGAACTCGGAAGCCTTTATATCCTCTTCGCCCGCAGTTACCTGGGCCTGTGCCACCTGGAAGGCCGATTTTGACTGGTCGTATTCGGCCTTGGAAATGACAGTTTGCTGGAATAATTTTTCCTGGCGGTCGTAGGTGAGCCGGGCATTTTCAAATTGGGCCTTGAGCTGGGCGAGCCGCGCCTTCGAATTTGCTAGGTTCGCCTTCTGGGTATTCACCGAAGCTTCGCTCTGATCGAACTGGGAGATATAGATCTCCGGATCGATTTTGGCAAGAAGGTCGCCCTTTTTAACCTGGTTTCCCTCCTTTACATACAACTCAACGACCTCGCCGGAAATATACGGGCTGATCTTGATATCCTTTTCCGGCTGGATCTTTCCGTTGGAGGAAACCGTTTGGATGATGGTCCTTTTCACCACTTTTTCGGTGGCAACTTTAATCTCATCGCCACCCTTGCCTTTTAATACGGCAGCAATTACGATGATGGCAACCACCGCCACGATGGCGAGGATTATCCACAGTTTCTTTTTTGAAATCTTCCTGGTCATTGAAAAAGGTGTTATTGGTTATTCACGGTCAATTTTAATGGGGTTCCCCATGTAGAAGTCGAGAATGGTCGTTTTGAAAATAAAATCATATTTTGCCTGGAGCAGCTGCGATTCAGCCAGTGTAAGTTCCTTTTTGGTGTTGTTGTAATCAAAGGAGGTCATCACCCCGACATCGAATTTCTGCTGGGCATATTTGAATGCCTCCGCCTGGGCGTTTACCTTGTCCTGCGAGGCGTTGTATTTCTGAAGGGCCGAGGAGGCGTCCGCAAAGGCCTGTTCAATGATTTTCCGGAGGTCGCGTGTGCTGATTCCCAAGTCAAGCTCAGCCTGTGATTTCTGAATTTTCGCCTGGCTGATGGCCGTCCTGCCCGACCAGCCGTTAAAGATCGGGATATTCAGGTAAAAGCCAACACTTTGATTGGAGTTGTCGCGCAGCTGGTCGGTGAAGGATTGAACCCTGTAGGTATTGTTTACCTGTGGCATCACAACGAGTTCATGGGTGTTTTCTGTATAGCCGATTGGAATGAGGGTGGTGTCGGCGGGAACGTTCGGATTCACCTGCTGTTGCATTCCCGAATAACCGGTTCCCCATGATCCATTCAGCGAAAGTGTAGGCTGAATATAGCCCCGCGCAATTGCAAGCCGTTTTTGCGCACTTTCCACCCGGAGTTCGGCGCTTTTTATTTCGGGCCGGGTTTTCATGGCATGTTCGAAAATAATGTCAGGGGTGATTTTTTCAGTGGGCGGCTGAACATCTTTGAGCAGGGGCTTTTCCACCCGGAAGTCGCGGGTTACGGGAAGTTCGATCAGCTGCTGCAGCGAAAGGTTGGAAATATAGAGCCTGTTTTCAGCAGTTACCACATTCAGCTGCTCGGTGGCCTTCTGTGCCTGGATGTTCAGCAGGTCGCCCTTTGCTGTGGAACCCGCCTCGACCAATTTCTCGATGCGCTCTACCTGCGATGTTGTGATCCGAAGCTGCTCTGTTGCAACATCCAGCAACTCCATGTTGAATAAAATGTCGAGATAGTACCCGGCGACCGACAGGGAAATGTTGTTTTTAATTACATCCAGGTTGTATTGGCTTGCCAGGAGGTTGATTTTGTTATCCTTGTAGGTGTTCAATTTCTGAAGGCCCCCATACAGAATTATATTACTTGAAATGTAAAAGTTGTTGGAACGCACCTTGGAGGTGGCGAACGTGTTGGTGTACTGGTCAATGGCCTGGCCATAATTCCACACATTCGTGCCATTGGCATTGAGGTTTGGCAGCATGTTCAGGCCGCTTTGCAGCAAATTATCCTTGTTGCTTTCAACGTTGAGCATCTGTTTGTTAATGTCGAGGTTGTTCTCAATGGCATAGTTGATGCAATCTTCCAGGGTCCAGATTTTCTGGGCATGGGTGCTGCCGGAAAATCCCAAAATCCCGAAAATCAAAACAGGGGTAAGCCAGAAGTAAATACGGTACGCTTGCATTTTCAAGGGTTTTAAAGGGTTCAAAAGTAGTGATTTTTAACCTTCACCGGCAGATTAAGACGAAGATTTTGCAATTTGGTTACAGGTTCCAATTTTCCCAATTCAATTTATTTTTCTATTTTTGCACAGTTTAAAGCCATGCAAGCAGCCTAATGACAGCATTCCGATTGCACATCCCGGTTCTCCGTTTTTTGGCCCAATGCCTCTTTTTTTTATTTCTGTTTACAGGCAGGATGTCAGCATCCGCGCAGGACCACACCATACTGGTTCAGAGCACCGACACTGTTTCAGAGCATCCCGCAAACCAGGGAAGCCATGCAGAAGGGAAGTTCAACGCCGGCGAAATGATTATGGAGCATGTGGTTGACAACCACGAATGGCATGTGGCCGAAACAGGCAGTTTTCACCTCACCATTCCGCTCCCGGTCATTCTCTTTTATAACGGGGAGCTCTTCACCTTCTGGTCGAGCCGGTTTCACAATGAATCGCACAGTTACCTGGGGTTCAAGCTTGAGCAGGATGGGCCTCACAAAGGGAAGATCGTTAGGGAAGGGGAACATGAACTTGCTGCTGCGTCCGGTGCAAAAGTGTATGACTTTTCCATCACCAAAATCGTACTTGCCATCCTGATGAGCACCCTGCTGATGATCCTGATCTTTGTTTCCATTGCAGGGGCCTATACGCGCAACAGGGATAAGGCTCCGAGCGGTTTGCAATCGCTGCTTGAGCCATTAATTATTTTTATCCGCGACGATATCGCCAAAAGTTCAATCGGGGAAAAAAAATATGAAAAGTTCATGCCCTTTCTGCTCACGGTGTTCTTTTTCATCTTCTTCAACAACCTTTTCGGTCTGATCCCGTTTTTTCCGGGCGGGGCCAATGTGACCGGCAACATTGCCGTTACCCTCGTCATGGCGGTCTTTACCTTCGTTATAACCACTGTGAACGCGAATAAGCACTACTGGGTGGATATCATCAACACGCCCGGGGTTCCCTGGTGGCTCAAGCTGCCGGTGCCGCTCATGCCGGTTGTGGAGATCATCGGGATCATTACAAAACCGTTTGTGTTGATGATCCGTCTCTTTGCCAACATTACCGCCGGGCACATCATCGTGCTCGGGTTCGTAAGCCTGATATTTATTTTTGGTGCGATCAGCACTTCCCTGGGCCTTGGAGTCTCCGTTGTTTCCGTGGCCTTCATGATTTTCATGAACCTCCTGGAGCTTCTGGTGGCATTCATCCAGGCCTATGTGTTTACCCTGTTGTCGGCGTTGTACTTCGGGCTGGCAACGATAGAACCTGAACACCATTAGAAAGTACGAAGTATGAAGTTCGAACTTTGTACTTCGTACTTAAGATTGATTTTTTAGTAGTAACCTTAATACCTTGTGATTATGCATTTATTAGCAATTTTACTGCAACTGGCCGGTGATTTCTCCGCCATTGCAAAGATGGGAGCAGGATTGGGAGCAGGGATCGCCGTGATCGGCGCGGGCATTGGTATCGGAAATATCGGTAAAAGCGCCCTCGAATCCATTGCACGTCAGCCTGAAGCGATCGGTGATATTCGTTCGAATATGATCATTGCCGCAGCTCTTGTTGAAGGAGTGGCATTTTTTGCAATCGTTGTGTGTCTGCTGATCCTTTTCATATAGCAGTTGCAACAGGTTCCCGGCGGGGCAACGGTTGGTTGGCCTGCCAGGAACTTTTTTGATTCACAGCAATTAAAACAAACTGATATGGAATTAATCACCCCGGGACTGGGACTGGTTTTCTGGATGACGCTGGCTTTTTTGTTCCTGGTGTACGTCCTTGGAAAATTTGCCTGGAAACCCATCCTCCAGATGCTGAAAGAGCGGGAGACCTCCATCCACGAAGCGTTGAATTCCGCAAACAAGGCCCGGGAAGAGATGAAACATCTGCAGTTCAGCAATGAACAGCTCTTGCAGGAGGCCAAGAACGAACGGGACGCGCTCCTGAACGAAGCCCGCAAGGTCAGGGAAAAGATGATCGAAGAGGCGCGGATCAAAGCCGGTGAAGAGGCTTCGCGCATTGTTGAAACAGCCAAGGCAAGCATCCACAATGAAAAGATGGCCGCCATGACCGAACTGAAAAACCAGATTGCAGAGAATTCGCTGACCCTTGCCAAGTTCATTTTAAAACGTGAGCTGAGCGACCCGTCGATGCAGGAAGAATATGTGAAGGAGTTATTGAAAGAATTTAAATTCAACTAACCGGAATGAATGTTTCTTTGGTAGCCGAGCGTTATGCAAAAGCCCTGTTTGAACTTGCATTGGAGAAGAGCGTTGAAACAGAGATTTACCACGACAGCCTGTTGATTATAAAAGCATGTGCAGAGAGTAAAGAGCTCAGGCTGCTGTTAAAAAGCCCGATCATCAATTCAGGAAAAAAACTGACCATCCTGAACGAAATTTTCAGCAAAAGCATTCACCCGATTACCATGACCTACCTGCTGATCATGGTCAGGAAGAACAGAGAGTCTTTCATTCCCGCCATCGCGGTTCAGCTTGTTGAACTTCATCAGGCCTACCGTAATATCCTGACCGTGAATTTCAAATCGCCGGTTTTCCCTGATGCCGAAACACGGCAACAGGTGATTAGCCTGATGGAAAAATACACAAAGGCCGACATCGACCTGAAGACCGAAATCGATGAATCGCTGGTTGGCGGATTTGTGCTCAAATGGAAAGATCTGCAATACGATGCCAGCATCCGCCGTGAAATTGACGATATTCGCAATGCAATCACGAAGATAAATTTATACAAAAAAGGATTTTAATTCACCATTTCGCCATTTCACTATTTAATTTTTAAACTATGGCAGATATTAAACCCGCAGAAGTTACGGCGATTTTACGCAGGGAACTTGCCGGTTACCAGAGTGAAACAGAACTGGAAGAGGTCGGCACCGTGCTGACGGTAGGCGACGGCATCGCCCGCATTTATGGCATGAACAATGTTGAAAGCGGCGAGCTGATAGAATTTGAGAAAAACGGCCTGAAAGGCATCGTGCTCAACCTTGAGGCCGACAATGTCGGCGCAGTTTTGCTCGGCGATTACCTTGAAATAAAGGAGGGTGATGTTGTTAAACGTACCCGCCGTATCGCCTCCATTGAAGTTGGTGAAGGCCTTCTCGGCAGGGTGGTCAATACCCTGGGCGAGCCCATCGACGGAAAGGGAAAGATCGAAGGTATTCGGTACGAAATGCCGCTCGAACGCAAAGCGCCGGGAGTTATCTACCGCCAGCCGGTAAACCAGCCATTGCAAACGGGGATCAAGCCGATCGATGCGATGATCCCGATCGGCCGCGGACAGCGTGAGCTGATCATCGGCGACCGCCAGACCGGGAAAACAGCTATTGCCATTGATACCATCATCAATCAGAAGGAGTTTCACGCAAAAGGAGAAACCGTGTTTTGCATTTACGTGGCTGTAGGCCAGAAAGGCTCGACGGTTGCCAACATCGTAAAAACACTTGAAGAGAAAGGAGCGATGGCCTATACCGTGGTCGTTTCTTCAACCGCATCCGATCCTGCCGCCATGCAGTATTACGCACCGTTTGCCGGGGCGGCCATCGGCGAATTCTTCCGCGACACAGGAAGGCCTGCCCTCGTTATTTATGACGACCTTTCGAAACAGGCGGTCGCCTATCGCGAAGTTTCCCTGCTGCTGCGCCGTCCACCCGGCCGCGAAGCCTATCCCGGCGACGTGTTTTATCTCCACTCGCGGCTGCTCGAACGTGCCGCAAGGGTTATTTCATCCGACGACATTGCCCGCCAGATGAACGACCTTCCGGCAACCCTGAAAGATATGGTCAAAGGCGGAGGATCGCTAACCGCGCTGCCCATCATTGAAACTCAGGCCGGCGACGTATCGGCATATATCCCGACCAATGTGATCTCCATCACCGACGGCCAGATCTTCCTGGAAACAGGACTGTTCAACGCCGGCATCCGCCCTGCCATCAACGTGGGAATTTCGGTATCACGGGTAGGGGGGAACGCACAGATCAAATCGATGAAAAAGATCGCAGGCACGCTTAAGCTCGACCAGGCCGAATATCGCGAACTGGAAGCGTTTTCGAAATTTGGTTCCGACCTCGATGCCGCCACCAAGGCGGTGCTCGACAAAGGAGCGCGCAACGTTGAAATTCTGAAGCAACCCCAATATTCGCCGATGTCGGTTGAAAAGCAGATTGCCATCATCTTTTGCGGAACACGAGGCCTGCTGCGCAACATACCGGTTCGGAACGTTGGAAATTTCGAGATCGAATACCTGCATTTTATGGAAGAAAAGCACCAGGAAGTGCTTTCCAACCTGAAAGCCGGCAAACTCCTGGACGAGGATATCAAAACCATGGAAGAAGTTGCAAAAGAGCTGTCCAGAAAATACGAGGAAAAGAAATAAGGAACAGAAATGGCCGGACTCAAGGAAGTACGTATTCGCATTGCATCGGTAAAATCAACCCAGCAGATCACCAATGCCATGAAAATGGTGGCGGCCTCCAAGCTGCGCAAGGCGCAGACGGCCATCATCAAATTAAGGCCTTATGCCGGCAAACTCCGTGAAATATTGCAGAATCTCAGCGCCAGCATCGACAGTTCCGACGAAAATGTATTCTCCCAGGAACGCAAGCCTGAAAAAGTACTGCTGATCGTGATTGCCTCCAACCGCGGACTTTGCGGAGCCTTCAACTCCAACATCATCAAAATGGCCGTGAGCCTTACCGCAACCGCATATCACCAGCAATTTCTTAACAACAATGTTAGCCTGATCACCCTCGGGCGCAAGGCCACAGAGTATTTCCGCAAAAGAAAATTCAATGTCATCGAATCGCACGATGAACTCTTTGACCAGCTTACCTTCGCCAATGCATCTGTTATTGCCGAAAAACTGATGAAAGGCTTTGCTGCCAAAGATTTTGACCGGATTGACCTGATCTATAACCAGTTCAAAAATGCGGCCGTGCAGCGGTTGATCGTCGAGCAATTCCTTCCCATCGCACCACCGCAGGAGGCGGCCGGAACACCGGATGTAAAGGTGGAGCCGGACTACATTTTTGAGCCCGACAAAGAGACCATTGTGCGCGAGCTGATACCGAAAACCCTGCGCATTCAGCTTTTCAAAGCGGTGCTTGATTCATATGCCTCCGAGCAGGGAGCCAGGATGACCGCCATGCAAAAGGCTACCGAAAACGCTAAGGATATCCTGCGCGACCTTAACATCTCTTACAACAAGGCCCGCCAGAATGCCATCACCAATGCCATCCTCGAAATTGTATCAGGTGCAGAGGCTCTGAAAGGGTAAACAGGCTTACAAAAATCAACTACTTCTTTAATTTCTCTACGGTGAACAGGTCATCGGCCAGTCCCTGGTCGAATTTCACCTCGGTGAGGAGTATTTTCGTGCTGTGCTTTTTTTCGAGGTCGGTCATCACCACTTCGGTGGCATTCCAGTAAGTCCCGTTTTTTTCATACCGGTAAGTTGCCTCTTTGAATTTTTTACCCCGCTTGTCGTAGTATTCCATCTGCAAGGGAAAGCCATTTGTTTTATCTACTTTTACCACGACCTTTGAGTATTTCGATTTGTCAGATTTTGGCACGAGCTGCATTACATACACGGTGTTTTCCGTTTTCACAAGTTCAGGAGTATAGCGGTCGGCAAAAGGAATGGTCGCCATGTCCTCATACGAAAAATCGGTGCCGGTAAACGACTGGCTTCTCGCCAGCAGCGAAATCTTCTTTGGCTTCCCGAAGGCCGGCATATATAGCCACATCACATCACCGGGCAGCGACAGGGTGGCGATCCCCGCCTGCGATTCCGGCTGTGTATAGCGGTAGAGTTTTTTGTCGCGCCCTTTTTGCATCATGGTGGCCTCGCGTATCTTTTCCTTCCCGCCTTTGTCGGACAGGATGATTTTGACAATCCCTTGCTTGTCTTTCGGAGAGAACATGATCTTGTCCATTTTAGCCAGAATGGCACCGGCATCCTGGGCAGGGGCCTGCAATATTCCGGTTAAAAAAAAGCATGCAGCCAGGAGCGTAATTTGATATGTTCGTTTCATGGGTTGGTCTAAATTATTGGGTCAGGATCTGAGCGACTGCTGTTTTCTGTTTGCGAGAATCAGGATGACCGGCAGCAGGGTCAATGCCCCAAGGCCCGACCCGATCATGCTTAATGAGATCAGCAATCCGAAATACCGGAGAGGCACCATTTCAGAAAAGAGCAGTACCAAAAAACCTGCGGCAACTGCGGCAATATTGATGACAATGGCTTTTCCGCTGATGCCGATGGTTGTCGACAGCGCCTGTTCTGCAGATTCCCCGAGGGTAAGTGCATGGTTGAAATGAGAAATGACATGGATCGAATAATCAATTCCGATGCCCAGGGCGATGCTTGCCACCAGCACGGTAGCCATATTCAGCGGGATGCCCGAAAAGCCCATCACGCCGAAAAGAATAACGATGGCAGCGAGGATAGGGATCGCGGCAAAGATCCCCGACGACCTTGAACGGAGCGACACGCCAACGATCAGGACAACAAACAACATGGCGATGAGAAGACTTCCCATCTGGCTGAGCAACAGGCTCCTGTCCATGGTGATATCGATGAAGGGCATGCCGGTGATCTCAATGGTACAGGATGGTGTTGAGTTTTCACGGATGAACTGCCCCATGTAATCGGCAAATTTTTTCTTCGACTCGTTGTCGGCGGAGATGAATTTTGAAACGATCACCCCCTCCGTCAGGTCTTCCGTAACAAAGCGGCGCATGATCTCATTGCCATCGAGCAGAAACCAAAGCTGTTCAATCTTCTCCTTGTTGTCGGGTATTTTTCGTCCTTCACCCAGGGCATTGTTAAGCTCGACGATGAGGCCGGCCACCGACTGCGTTGTAAGGATATCAGGGCTTTTCTTCATGTAGTTCTCCATGCGGATCATGGTGTTCAGCACCTCCGGGCTTTGCATGTCGCCCTTGAACAAAACAAAAACGGGCTTTGTGCCGCCAAATTTTTCGGTCATGATCTCTTCCGCAACCCGTGTCGGGTTCCCTTTCTTGAAATAGGCCTTGATATCCACATTGCGCTGGATCAGGAATATGCCCCCGATCCCGGCCAGGAAAAGAAACCCCCAGGTGATGAGGATGTTTTTAGGATGTTTCAGCAGAAGCTTTTGAAGAGGCGTAAGCAGGAGGCGGTAAAGGAGGGAGAGCTCGTCTTCTCCTGGTCCGGATGTGCTGCCCGGCTTTTTATAAGGCAACACTGCGACAACTGCAGGCACAAAAAACAGTGCAAGGATGACCGTGAAAAGGGTGCCCAATGCGGTAAAAATGCCAAAATCCCTGATCATGGTCAGGTACGACCCGAAAATAAAAGAGACAAACCCGGTAATGGTTGTCAAGGCAGCCAGCAGCACGGGCACTGCGATGGAGACCATGGCGAGTGTGATTGCCGAATGCTTATCATGGTCTTTCACCTGCTCTATGCGGTTCAGTACATGAATGGTGTAAGCGCTTCCGACGGCAAGCAGAATAATCGGGATGTTGTTGGTGATCATCGACATGGCGAAGCCACCCAGCGCCATGATCCCGATCGCCCACACGATGGCAATGCCGGATGTAAGCATGGGCAGGATCACCCCCCTGGCCGACCGGAAGCCTAAAAACAGGACAAAAGCGATCACGAGGAAGGCGACGGGGATCAGCCGGATCAGGTCGGTGGAGATCAGCCTTGAGATCGAGGTGATCATCATGGGCGATCCGGCGTAGTAAATTTTTTCAGGAAGCTTCAGTGCCGCTGTAATGTCCTGAACCTTCCTGGCAACCAGCCGGATATCGGCGTCATCCTTCAGAGAGAAAATGATGATGGTTGCAGTTCCGTCTTCTGAAACTATCGCCCCCCGGTACATCTCCCTCGAAAGCACCCGCTCCTTAAGGCTAGCCAGATCTTCGGGTGTTTCCGGTATTTCACCGTCGGCGATCAGTGAGGTTATTTCAACGCCGTCGCCGCCTTCCCTGATTTCGATGATATTGGTGAGGCTGGTCACGGAAGAGATCCCGTCGACTGTTTTCAGCGAATCGGTGACCTGCCGCACATGGGTGATCACCTCCCTGGTGAACACATCGTTGCATGCCAGAATCACCATGCCCATTTTATTCCCGCCAAACCGTTCCCCCACCTTTTTGAGCAGCGACGCATGAGGATCATCATCGGGCAGCGAACTGATCACGTCTGAATTGATCCTGATATTTTTGATCTGGTAACCCAGGGCTGCCGTTATCAGGATCACTGAAACGATCACAATCCACCTGGATTTGAGTATGGCCTGAGTTAGTTTTTGCATCTTTTTATAATCGCATGCAAGTTAAGAAAATCTCCCCATTCTGCCCAGGTATCTTCACCCATTGGCAGGGGTAAGTACAATTTTTTACAGTCCGTTCCAGAATTCTTATTATATTTACATGTTGATTCACCTTCCTCTATCTGGAAATCAGGTTATGAAATCAAATAAATATGACAAAACCAGGATTTAAATTGCAGTTGGCCAGTGTTATGCTCTGTTGCATCATATGGCTGCCAGTCTTAATGCAGGCTCAGATTCCGGCCATGCCATCATCGCCGGCCTCATGGTCGATTGTTGCCTCCTATACCATACCGGGCAAGGCCTCGGGATTGGCCTGGGACGGAACCTATATCTATTTCGGGATTTACGGGGCAAACGGGAGCAATGTGCACCGGTTCAATCCGGCCGATGGCACCAATACCCTGCAGTGCACGGGTCCGTTCATCGATGCCTTCGGCCTGAGCTACAAAGGCCCAAACCTGGTGACGATCAGCCAGCCGTCGAATTCGTCGCAACCGGCCCTTGCAATGGAATTTACCCTGGCCGGCAGCCAGGTTTCGACCATCACCCTGCCCAACCACTATATGTCGGGAATCGCCCATGACAATGGCAGCTATTGGGTCTGCACCTACTATCCCGACCCGGGAACGGTATACCATATAAACTCCTCCGGTACCGTTCTGTCGCAGTTTGTACCGCCGAATACCCAGCCATGGGACATCTGCCTGCAGGGCAGCGACCTCTGGATTGCAGATTATAATGGCAACATGCTCTACAAGGTCTCCGAAACCGGTTCGCTTCTCGAAAGCCATGCCTCGCAGATTCTTAAACCATCAGGCGTGGTATACGATGGTACCTACCTCTGGTATTGTGCCGGCGAACTTGGTTCGAACAGCACCCTGTACAAGGTAGACCTGCTTGGGTCAGGAACACCGGTGATAACCGTGCCAGTCACCTCGCACGATTACGGCACTGTTACAACCGGAACTTCGGCAACCTGGAATTGCCAGGTGCAAAATACCGGCACCGCCAGCCTGGTGCTCAACAGCCTGGGTGTCATGGCCGGGGAACCGGTTTCCACCACTATGACCTTTCCGGTGACGATCCCCCCCGGCGGTTCCGTGACGATGCCCATCGTTTACAGCCCGGTGGTACCCGGAGCGCTCAGCACCGATGTTTACATCAACTCCGGCGATCCGGTTCATCCAACCGTGACGGTACACCTTACCGGGAATGCAGTGATCGGCGGCCCCCATATCAATATTGCCGACACCCTGCACGATTGGGGTTACCGTCGCAAAGGAGCTTATTCCCGGTGGTATCTCCATGTGAACAACAACGGCAATGCAAACCTGGCCATTACCAGCCTGGCATTGTCAGATCCCGTTTTTATCCTCGACGATTCGGTAACCCTGCCAATCACGCTGGTGCCCTTGCAGACCGCCACAATTGGATTATGGTTTCACCCGGCTTCCGGCATCCAGTATTCGGGAATCCTGAGCATCGGCTCCAACGATCCTGTTCAGAGCACCTTCATCGTCGACCTTCAGGGAGAAGGGATTGATACGGTTTACCCAATAGGCACCCCATTGTGGAGCTACTTCATCACCGGCGCATTCGATTCCAGTCCGAAGGGAATCAGGCCGATCGGCGACATCACCGGCGATGGGGTCGACGATGTGATCATCTCATCAGAAGACAATTACATCCGGTGTTTCAACGGCAACTCCTCTGGCGAGGCCGACCTGATGTGGGCGACTGAGATTTACTCCGGCAATGTCTACAACCAGAATTCATTGGCCATCATGGCCGACATCGACAACGATGGCTACCAGGATGTTGTTGCAGGCACCACCGGGGGCGACAGGTCAGTACGGGCGCTTTCGGGCAAAACCGGCGCTCCCCTCTGGCGTTACGACACCCATGCATTTGGCGGTGGCGGCTGGATTTACCAGGTGGATATAACACACGACTATAACGGCGATGGCGTTCCCGATGTGCTGGCCTGCGCAGGCGACGATGGCAACGGGACCGGCCCGAAGCGTGTATTTTGCCTGAACAGCCTGAACGGACAGCCAATCTGGACCTGTGCGACCGAAGGCGCTGTTTTTTCGGTCATCGGCGTTGAGGATTTCACGGGCGACGGCCAACCGGATGTGGTAGCAGGCGCTACGAGTTCCAGCCAGGCACAATCGAGAGTTTACGGGATCAATGGCGCAAACGGAACCATCCAGTGGACCAATATCCCGATGGGCTCATCAACCTGGGCGCTGCTGCAGATTGATGATTTTACCGGCGACGGGAAAAAGGATGTGGCTTCGGGCGATTATTCAGGTAACGTTTACTTTCACAACATCGTAACCGGAGTGCGCGAAAAAACCACCCTCGTGCAATCGAATGCCCTCATTCTCCGGTTTGAAGACATGGGTGATGTGAACAGCGACGGCCATCCTGATTTCCTGGTGGCACACAGCGGCGCCCAGGGGGTGATGATCAACGGCTACGATGCCGGCATCCTCTGGCAGAAGCCCCTGTCGGATAAATCATGGAATGTGACCAACATGGGCGATATCACGTGGGACGGGTCCAACGACGCCGCCATAGGAACCCTTTACAGCGATAACCGAACCTACTTCATGGATGGCAGCAGTGGTGAAACGTTGAATTCGGTCATCGGCAACACGCCCATCGATGCGCTGGATGCAATCCCCGATATCGCCGGCGATAACAGCATGGAACTGGTGGTGGGCGGCCGCAACGGCGGGGTGGTTTGCCTCTCGGGTGGTTACGATTCAACCCTGATCGCTATACCCGGCAAGGAACTCCAGTTATCACGCAATATGCTTGTATACCCGAATCCATGCGATGATATTTTACATGTCGTGGTATGGCAGCAAAGCAATTCCGATGTCAATCTCACGATGACAGGAATTACCGGACGAGTTGTTCATTCATCAAAGCACAAGGCAGGCCCGGGCAGGAATGTAATCGACATGAATCGCATGATGTTTGCGGGAGAAGCTATCTCCGGCGTATATATTCTGATGGTTGAAACGGCGGAAGGCATTCAGCATTTTAAAGTGATATTCAGGCAATAAGACCTACCACTCGTCGATCCTGGTTGCTGTTCCGGCCGCGAACGGATGGATCACAAGCAGGTAGCTGGATCCGCCGTAGAAAATACCGGTCATGGCCGTCGGAGGAATGACCGGGTTGAGAGGGGAGAAAGGTATTCTCACCATCGAGGCCACCCTGGTGCCGCGCACGGTGCCACCTTCAACAAACCTGTAATCCGACACTCCCGGGCGAAAAGGCTGCGCAGGCGCAACCCGGCGGCTGGTTTCGTCGGTGATCATGATCAGGTAATTGAAGCCGAAACTCATGATAAAGTTTGCATTCTCCACCCTGACAAGATAGGTGACCCCATTTGCTTTATTTTCAAGCGGCTTGCCGGTTATGGTGTTAGGTTGCCCTGCCATGGCGTTGAACCCCGTGGCGAAGACCAGTGCAAAACTGAGTGCGAAGATTATTTTCGAAGTTTTCATGATTGCTGGTTCTAAAGATTTATAATTGATTTTATTGGTGTAAAATTACATCGGCCGGCAGGGTGGAATCAAGCGCCGAAATACCTGATTTAGAAAGGTATTTATACGTAAGCTTCTGCTAAAATAACAATGGGGATTTCCCTGACATGCGCTGCAGAATCCCTGCTCCTTTCCGAAAACAGATGATCCCTTGAAGGTGGGATTTATATAAATCTTTTAGGAATTGTGTAACACTTTTCAAACCAAAGTGATACAATTTTGCAATGTTGTCCGGGCAGTTTTAAAATCAGGTCCTCGCTGCTTGCAGCGACATGTAAGTAATTTTCGCGGTACCTCGCTGCTTGCCGCAACGTCGTTCATTGTTTAAAAGTAGGACTAAATTATTTTGATATGAAAACCTATGCTCTTTTAGCTATATTGTTCCTGATTTCACAAACAGGTGCCTTCGCCCAGGTGGGCATCAGCAGCACCAACAGTCCCCCGGATCCTTCGGCAGGGCTGGATCTTAATTTCAGCAATAAAGGGTTTCTGCCGCCCCGGATGACCACCCCCAAGCGTAACGCAATTTCATCCCCTGCGATCGGGTTGATGATCTATAACACCGATTGCAACGACATGCAATATTATAACGGTGCCGGGTGGGTCCCGATGGGCAATACCGGGATACCGGCCATACCAGGCCCTATCGGCGTTAGTCCAACCCCTTGTATCAATTCGTCAGGCGTCTCCTGTTCGGTTGTACCAGTGGCGAATGCAACCGGGTATCACTGGACTGTTCCATCCGGTGCTGCTATCTCTGCAGGCCAGGGCACCGCTACCATTAATGTCAATTTTGGAAATACCAATGGAATGATCTGTGTTGCGGCTTACAATGATTGTTACAAGAGTATCATGAGTTTCCAGGATATTACACTGGCTCAGGGGGATTCTGTTACTGTGTCAACCATTGCGGCCCCCCATGCCAATTGCGATGATTCCATGTACACTTTTATTGCAAATCCGACCAATGGTGGCTCCAATCCGGCCTATCAGTGGAGCGTGAATGGATCAAGTGTAACGGGAGCAACAAGTGCCACATTTACCACCAGTACATTAGGGACGTTGAACTGCCAGATAACATCAAATTCAACATGCATTGGTGGGAGTTCAATCGTATCAAATACCTTTTCTGCCACTCCATGTTCATCTACGTACTATGGTTTACCTTTCTATCTTTTCTGTGATTTCGAATCCGGGTGTAACAATCCGGATGCAAGTTTCTATTGGACAAATTCCAGCGGGACATGGCAATCATCTGAGAGAAATCCCATCATTTATCTCAATAATCCGGGTTATGCGACAGATGTTTTTTATCTTACCCAAACCTTCGCTCCTCCTCTGTCAAGCGTAAACCAGGGTGTATATTTCAGGAATGTCGGGCCTCCCCTGGTGATTGGCCAAAGTTTTGGCGGTGGGATTATTTTTTATATTGACAGCACTGGCCACCACGGGTTAATTGCCGCAGCCATTGATCAAGGTACCGAAACTCAGTCAGGTTGTTACGGAACCCTGATTGGCGGCACATTTACCGTCATTGGCAAAGGGCAGTCAAATACAGCGGCAATTACATTCAACTGCAGTGAAGCAGGCATTGCGGGACGCATTTGCAATGACCTTGTATTGAATGGCTACAGCGACTGGTTTTTACCATCAAAAGACGAATTGAATCAACTTTATGCCCACAAAGCAGTCGCTGGTGCATTCAACAGTGCCAATTACTGGAGTTCTTCCGAAAGCAGTACCTTTGAAACCTGGGCCCAGGATTTCGGCAGCGGTAGTCATGGAATATTCGCCAAAACCAGCAGTTTTTCTATTCGGGCAATCCGTTCCTTTTAATCTGGTTAAGCAACGTAAAATGTGGCTCCCCGGCCAATGTTCCATGCGGCCCAAACACGGCCATTCAATAAACAAACACTAAAATAATCAAATCACTGGCAATGAAGAAGTGTGCATTTCTCAATCAACTATATTCCCTGCTGTTAATAATTTTTATTACTCTCTGCTATGGGCAAATCAACCCATGAAGGAGATAGACAAAGCCATAAAAATTAACATTGAATATTTCAAGTTAAAAAGGAAAAAAAATGAAACAGGAAAATAGTATTTCCAAATGGTCTTTACTTCGCGAAAATACAATCAACAAAGAATAGCTACATTTCACGATTTTTAAAGCATTAATTTTTGACGCCCGGGTCGGAACCACGCGGAGGCCCGTCCGTTTTTGCAGGGATTATTTTTTTTCGTATCTTCGGCCTGTATTACATCAACTTAACATCGATCGAATGAAGGCGAAAACAGAAACCGGGTTTCTCTCCGGCATATTCAATACCATTCCCAACCCCATTTTTGCACTCGACAAGGAGCACTGTTTTGTGCTGGCAAACAAGGCTTTTTGCGACCTGTTAGCCATGCCTGCCGGAGTTTTAAGGGGCATGCATGCCGACCAGGTCTTTCCTCCCGTGGTGAACATTTTAATCAAAGGGAAACAGGAAAAGACAAATAACTTTGAAATCCAATTCGCAGCAAGCAACGGGAGAACCTGTCCGTACCTTGTGTCAGTGTTCACCACGAATGTTGAAAATCATGACCTCGAAGTGGTTACCCTGAAAGACCTCACCGAATATAAACAGGCGGAGGAATCAATGCGCGAGGGCGAGGCTTTGTACCGGACCCTCGTAAACCAGCTCCCAAACCCGATCCTGATTCATATCAACAAGAAGGTGGTTTTCGCCAACGACCTTATCGTGGGGATCACCGGGTTAAACCACCAGGAAATCATTGGAAAAAATGTGGTCGATCTCCTGACCGACCCGACCGACCCGAACAACAACGCGGTTTTCAGGAACCTGGCTGGCGATTCCTTTGTGGAGGAGGAGGAATTTGAGGTCAGAACGGAGAACAGAAAATTCGTTATCAAGAACTTCCTGCTGAGAAACAGCAAAATAAAATACAAGGGAAACGATGCTGTGATGACCATCCTGATCGACATTACCGAACGCAAGAACCTGGAGAAATATGTGCTGAGCAGGGTGATCGAAACAGAAGAAAAGAACCGCAGACAATTTGCGTCAGATCTTCACGACGACCTGGGCCCGATACTGTCAAGCATTAAATTGCACCTTGGATTGCTTGAGCATGCAAAAAACCCGGAGAGTTTTGCTGAAACGCTTAAAATCTGCAATGAACAACTGGCAGAGACCATCTCGAAAATGAGGGTCGTTGCCAACAACCTGATGCCCAGGCTTATTGAAAACTTCGGACTTGATGCAGCCATCAATTCATTTATCAAGACCATGCAGCACGAAGGGGTGTTTTCAATCGGTTTCGACTCTAACCTGAAAGGCCGCCGGTTTGAGAAACATACAGAACTGCATTTTTACCGGATCATTTGCGAGCTGATCAACAACACGGTCAAACATTCCGGGGCAAGCAAGGCTGTTGTAAAGCTGAATTATGTAAAAGAAAAACTGACACTCCATTATACGGACAACGGCACGGGATATGATGTTGCAGCGATCAATAAAAAACCGGGAGGAATGGGCATCGGAAACATTATTCAGCGCGTGAACCTCATCGATGCGAAAATCCGGTTTATCAACCGTAAAGAGAAAACAGAAGTGGAAATAAGTAAAGAGTTATGATTAGAAAAGCCCTCCAGGCATTCAAAACATTTTTTGTACCTTTCGGAGGTTTTATTGTTAACAAAAACCTGACCGGATGAGTGCAAAGAAAAAAGTATTTATTGTTGAAGACCATGCAATTTTCAGGGAGGGGTTGAAAAGGGTTATCGGTGAAATGACCGATGTGGAATTGGTTGGCGAAGCCGAAAACGGCGCTATTTTCCTGGAAAAGCTGAAAAAGGGGTCGCCGGATATCGTCCTGATGGATATTCAGATGCCGGTCATGGATGGCATCGAGGCCGTGGAAAAAGCACTGAAATATGATCCGTCCCTCAAAATCCTTGTGATCAGCATGTTTGGCGAAGAAGAATATGTTTATTCCATGGTTGAAAAGGGAGTTTACGGCTTTATTTTGAAAACTTCAGGCATCCTCGACCTTGAAAAGGCGATCAACCGGGTTTCCGAAGGACAGCAGTACTATTCGGAAGAGATAATGGGATTGCTTGTAAAAAAGGTGAGGCAGATTGATGCGGTTGAGAAAATCTCATTCACCGAAAAGGAGATGGAGGTGCTGCGATGGCTTTGCAAAGGGTATGCGAACAATGACATCGCAGATAAATTGTTCCTCAGCGTGCGAACGGTAGAGGGATACCGCAACAAGTTGCTCCAGAAGACCGGATCGGCCAATGTGATCAACCTGGTGATCTACGCCTTGCGGAACAAGATTGTTATCATGTAAGAAACCATGACGGGGCCCGGGCACTGTTATATCCCTGTTTGTTTTATTTTTACTATTTTTGGGGGATGTAAACAAATTAATCTGCTCCCATGATAAAAAAAATGATTGTTCCCGTCGATTTTACCAAAGTTTCCGGCCAGGCAGTGAAACAGGCCGTTGCTGTTGCCGGAAAGGCCGGATCGTCAGTAACGTTGTTGCATGTGCTTGATGATAAATCAGTCCCTGCCGGGGAGATCGGCGAGCGATTGCAACGTGAGGCTGAAGATATCAACCGCGCTGGTTGTCCAGGAGGATTCACCGCTGGTTGAATCATTCCGGAAAATCGTCCTTCCGTTTGGCAGCCATGATACTTTTCGGTTTGCCGTTGATGCGGTGCTGCTTTTTGCTGCGATATACGATGTTGAAGTGCACCTTTATTCTATCTACAAGCCGGGATTTGAATGGCCGGTGCAGATGCTGGCCAACATTGAAGAAACCATAAAGAAGTTCGAAGAAAGGGGAGTCCGGATGATCAGGATAAAGGAGGAGCAGGATGGCTTTTCACAGGGCTATGCCAGGCAAACCCTGCAGTATGCACAAAAAAACGGGGCCGACATTCTTGCGATGATGTCGGTGGCATCGGAAGAATACTATTATATGTCAAAATCATACAAGGAAGCCATACTGTTAAATGAGTTCCACCTGCCGGTGCTTTGCGCCGGCGGCGAAGGCTGTATTTAAAAGCTTTTGAAAATATGGGAATGCTAAAAAGCTACTTATGGGCAACACGGTAAAAAAGCATGCCGGCTTTGGCCAGGGGATCCTTGTTCCTGTCGATTTTTCAGCAGTTGCCGAAAATGCCCTCATTCACAGCATGGAATTAGCGCAACTTCATCAATGGCGGGTTTGTTTGCTGCATGTATATTGCCCGCAGCCGGATAGCGGGATTGCCGAAGAAGAACTGGCCCTCCGGAATATTAACCAGGATCTTTTGAGTTACCAGCAGAAGTATGAACAAAAATATGCTGTTAAGATCTCCCTGCTGGTCAGGAAGGGAAATCTGTTCAAGGTTGTGAACGCAGTTGTCGGCGAGCTAAAGCCAAAGCTGATGATCATGGGAACCCACGGAAAACAAGGCTTGCAACACCTGTTCGGGAGCCATGCACTCAGGGTGGTGCTTGATTCGCCATGCCCGGTGATGGTCGTTCAGGAGCGTCGTGCTGAGAACGGATACCGGCGAATTCTTTTACCTGTCAACAGTGAAACCGCCCCCGTTCAATTAATGGAATGGATCATGATGTTGTGTAAGGTTGACGGTTTGGAAATCCTTCTTTTCCAGGCTGCCGGAACAAATGCGGAGAGCCACAAACTCACCTCCGGGATCGTTGCACAGATTGTTGCCGGCCTGGATGACCATCAGTTTGCCTGCATGGTAAAAATAGCCGAATCGCCCAAAGATTTTTCGACCCAGGTAATCGACGCTGCCACGTCAAGCATTTCCGACCTCATCATTACCATGACCATGCCGGCGGCCGATGGATCAGGGTACAACTTTTCGGACTGGAATGAGCGGCTCATGTTCAACCACGACCAGGTTCCGGTCATGTTCATCAACCGGGCTGAAAATACCAACGGACAAAATGTGTAAAATGCCGGTACCGTATTAATCTTTGATGATAGGGCTTTCAACATCACACACATTCGGGCAAGGCCCCGAACCCACACCATCGGTAAGATAGATTTTTTGAACTTTGTCGGGACTTCCCGTGCCTACCACCATGCGCACTTCAGCCTGGCCATTCATTCCCAGGTAGACCCTGAATCCGCCAATGGATGCATCGCCTGCGGCAATACTTTTCATGGCGCTGAATTGTTTTAAACTGATCGTAAAACCCTTCAGGATAACCGGTGTGGCGTTGCTGTAATACGCCTTGAAATAATTGTTTGCTGCAATGGTATCGATCGCCAGCACTCCCAGACTGTCGAGGTTGTCGGTTACAGCCGGATCTTTACTGCAACTCTTTTGGCAGCAGCAGTTGATCATCATCCACATAATTGCGGCGCCGATTATTACTCCGGCAAGAAGAGCGATCAACGGAATGGTCATTTTGTTATTCATAGTGGTTGGTTTTCAGCGTTAAACAATAGTGTTATTTTGGTGTAAATATAGTTAAATTTATGTTTATTTGCATTTTAAATACATTTAGGTCATGCCCGAAGTGAAGCAGGTTGTCATAAATACCAGGAGCAGGTTAAAGCATAACCTCTCATTCATCAAGTTTCTGGTAGTTTCGGTTGGCCTGTTTGCTCCTGTCATGATGTGTGGACAATCTCACCTGCCCGACACCATCATCTCCCTTTGGGCAAGGTATAAATATGTTCGGGACGACAGCACCCGGGTGGTATGTTTATCAAAACTGGCATTTTTTTACAATGACTATCTGGAGGAGGATGAGAAAGCGGATAGCCTGGCACAAGCCGCCATACGGATTGCAGAGGTGAATCTCAGCAATGGGTTGCTGATGCTTGCATACAATGGATATCCTGAAACCACCGACAATGAAACCTACTATGACAAATCGTTGAATTATGCCAAGAAGGCACTTCATATCTGCCGGATGACCCACAATTTGCCCATGCGTTGGCGCACTTATATAAATATGGCAAAGCTCTATTTGGCGCGGTATGATTTCAGCAATGCCATTTTATGCGGCAAAGAGGCGCTGAGTATAGCAAAGATTCTGAAAAATGACACCCTTGTCGCTGAAAGCTTTTTCTACCTGGAGAACAGTTTAGGAAATAAGGATCAAAAACAACATGCCTTTACAAACTTTCTTCGGGCAAAAGACATGGCAGAAAAGATCGGAGACCCCATGTTACTGAAGAAGTGCTATGCGCAGCTATATAGTTTTTACAATTACAATAAATTATTTAACGAAGCCCTTGAAGTCAAGCGCAAAGAGGAAAATATCGTATTGGAAAACAGGCCGGTTGATTCTGTCGGCCTGATGTGGATCCGGTATTACCTGCAGTCGACCATCGTAGAGCATAAAGACAGTATATTGGATGAACACAAGGTAAGAGCCATCATTGATTTTTCAACCCGGACGCGGAACGACAGGTTGAAGGCATATGCATTTGCCCTCTATCGAAAGCATCTTCTTGCACGCGATGATATTGAACGGTTATACAACTTCTACACCAGGTCTTTTCCTGATGACTTTAACAAATTGCACCAGTCTGATATCAGCATGTATTACAGGCTCAAGGCGTACTTCAATGAATTTGAAAAAAAAATCGATTCGGCCGATTATTACTTTGGCAAGGCAGAACAGATTATCAATGCCAGTAACAGAAATATCAGCTACAGGTCAACTTTTTTTACCCGGTATGGCCAATTTCTCATGAGGCATGGATATAAAAAGGAAGCGATTGAAAAATTTACCCGCGCATATGATCTTTCTGAGTCGGATGTATATCCGGGCAGGTTTGAATTTATGCTGACTCCCTGCAGGAATCTTGAACTCCTCTATGGGGAAACGGGCAATTACAAAAAAGCATGGTATTATGCCTCGGTCAACAGGCAAATTTATGACAGCATCTACAAAAGCATTGAATATGAGCAAATCATGGCCGAAAGACTGCGCCAGGAGAGGTCGCAGAAAGAGTTAGAGGCAGAAAAAGACCGCCAAAAGATCAAGCTGGGGGAGAATCAGCGAAACATGTTTGCCGGAGGGGTCGTCTTCTTTATCATCGTGTCTATTTTGGCATACCGCAACTTCAGGAACCAGAAACAGTTGAACAGGTTGCTCGATGAGGCAAAAAAACGTTCCGACCATCTGTTGCTGAACATCCTGCCGGCTGAGACTGCCGAGGAACTCAAACTGACAGGGAAGGCAAAGGCTAAGCGTTTCGATGAGGTGACGGTGATGTTCACCGACTTCAAGAATTTTACCCAGGCCAGCGAACGCATGTCGGCAGAAGACCTTGTAAAGGAGATCAATTTCTATTTCAGCGAATTTGACAACATCATTTCACGGTACAACATTGAGAAGATCAAGATCATCGGCGACAGTTATATGTGTGCCGGCGGGCTTCCGGTGGCCAATGAAACTCACGCGCATGACATAGTGCTGGCTGCAGTTGAACTCCAGAAATTCATGCTCTCCCAGGTGTTGGCAAGAAAAGAGAGGGATGTGTCATATTTTGAACTCAGGATCGGAATCCATACCGGACCCGTGGTGGCCGGGATCGTCGGACATAAAAAATTCGCCTACGACATCTGGGGAGATACGGTTAACACAGCCTCACGTATTGAAAATGCCGGAGAAGAAAATAAAATCAACATCAGCGGTGAAACCTACGAAAGGGTCAAAAACCACTTTACATGCACTTACCGCGGAAAGGTTGATGCAAAAAACAAAGGGCAGATCGACATGTATTTTGTAGATGGCGAATCCTCAACCAACGTTTCTCAAACAACCTAATCCTGGTTGATCGGGCTGGCCTGATCGCAAACGGGCGGGCAAGGTCCCGTTTTGGGCGACAGGGTTTTGAAAATGCTCCTGGTTACCTGGTCCTGGTTCGCATCATTCACCCCCACCACAATACCCACTTTGGCACCGCTGACCTCCATGCCAAAGAAGACCCGGAACCCCGGCACTGCCGGGTTTTCCTGCACAAGCTTATTCATGGCATCGAGTTGCTGCCTGTCGAGGAAGACTCCTTTGACCGGCGACGTCGGTTTAACGGCCGTGCTTATATATTTTGTAAGCAATGTTTTGGCCTCTGTGTCTGTTATCGGGGTTATGCCTGTTCCCCCTGTTTCGTTCGTGATCATAATAAATGTTGTTAATCAGTTGGTTAAAAATATAAAACGTAATTTTTCTCAAAAAATTATTTCATCAGAATTTTACCCGGCTTCACATCTTTAAATTCTACCTGGCTTTTGTCCTGTGTCAGCTGAAAGACCCCTTCATGAACGATTCGTTTCATCTCTATATCGATCAGCGTGGTTTGATTCGGGATGAGAAACTTTGCCAGGAGCCCGGGGGTTCCCTTAAGCACTGCGGGCAGGAAATGCACAAACCCTTTATCGGTGTAAGGGATAATTTTAAAGCCAAACGACTTTGCGCCGGGCAATTTTTTCCGGATGACCTTCTTCTGGTGGATCAACTGGTCGGAACCAAGCATGATGGCAGTATTGAAATAAAATGTCATATAACCGGACGCCCTTATGTTCCGTTGCTTGTCGGCCAGGAAATTCTCCGGAAGTTGGTTTTCGCTGTCATTTTCACCCCCGGTAAAAATAATGTCATAATTTCCGATGGCATTCCCATACTCGTCCCTGATCCTGAAAATCAGCATGGAATAGGTGTCATGAATAAAAAAGCGGTCTTTCAGCAGGAACAGGTCTTCAACCTCCACCTTTTCCTCGGCCAGCACATTGGCAGAGATCGCTTCAAACTGGCGGCAAAGGTCGGTGTATCCGGCCCCTGAATTCACCCTGATGCAGTCGAGGATCAGCTTTACCGTGGGATGGGCGTCAGGAGTTTTTCCTATGGTTTTGAGGATGCCCTTCTTTTCGCCCGAATGAGACCTTCCTTTTGCAATGGCGAACGCGGTTTTATCATGGGTGTAATGTTCGCTGTCGACCGATGTCAGCGCCAGGCTCACGGATGAATCCAGCGGCGGGTCCTGCACGAATTTATAGTAGTTTACATTCAGGTTGGCGCCGGCAAGCCTAACCACCCCGTCGGATCCGGGTTCGCCGGTATAGGAATTCACATGGTCGTATAGGCTGCGGTCGATCGATTGGCCTGAAATGACGAACGGAAAGAATGATTCGCCCTGGGGGAGGCCTTTGAAATAGTTCATCCACTGCACATTCAGCTCCCACGACTCGGGGCTTCCCAGTTCAAGCCAGTCCAGAACCCCTTTCCCCGGCTCAACGCCTTCAATCCAGCTTTTAATGCGGGAGATCCTTAATTTGCCGAGAATCGCCAGGGCCGAGCCAAAATTTGCCGGAGCCAGCATGATCAGGTGGCTTACAGGACATTCGTCCATTTTCCGGGGTTTGATGTAATATTTATAGATCCAGTTCCTGATGGCCGGTCCGCCGGTTGAATGGGTGATGCATACACATTTTTCCCGGAGGGCAGATGCGTCCAGTTCAGTCTTGATGGCCGATTCAAAGGCCCTGGAGATATCATCGAGCTGCACTTCGTCATGAAAGCTGACATATTTGCCAAGCCAGATGTTGCGGACGTCAAGCGGGATTCTGGTTTTTGATTCTGCTTCAAGGCGGGCGGGCAATTCACCATACGTTGATGTGTTGTGCACGCTCCAGCCATGAACCAGAACGACAGGTTTTTTGGGGGTAGGCATATGAAAGATGGTGTTTAAAGGTTCGTGAATAAATGTTGAAATGCAAAATGCAAAATGGCAAAATGCAAAATGCAAAATGCAAATGGCAAAACCGGGGTTGTTTTTACCCTGATTTTTTTGACAATATTAAGGAAATATTATGCTGAAACCAACTTTTTTCCCGATTAATTTGCCGGGTCACTTTTCCTGCTTCGTAAAACAAGCGAAAAATAGAGCAGGAGGATTCCGAAAAGCGCTGCTATCGCTCCAATTAATTTTACAAGGATGAGTCCCCACTGGAAGGGGTTGAAAAGCAGGGCGGCACCGAGGCCAATGGTTAGCAGCCCGTTGATCATAAACAGGTTTTTATTGGAAATTTCCCCCCTGATGTTCACGATAACCACCAGCTGGATGATCCCGATGATGATGGCCCAGATGCCGATCATGATCAGGAACAGGGCCACGGAAGCCTCGGGGAAGAAAATGAGGGCGATGCCGATGGCCATGACGACGATAGATTCAACCAGGATCATTGCACCCGCTTTGTCGCGCCTGATGTTGTTTATTCCCGCCAGCAGCAGGATTGCACCACCCGCCAGCATGACGATGCCCAAATAGGTCAGCATCGTTTTAATGACCTCCTGGGTGAAGAAAAGAATCAGGATTCCGAAAAGTGTTATGATGCAACCGTTCAGAGCCAAAAACCACCAGTTGTTAAAACGCTTTTTTTCCATGGGTTTATCGTATTGACGTTTGTGTTATTACCTGTAAATCAGCAGTATCTATTTATAAAGGAATCTTTTAATGCTTTTTTTGGGTGTTTTTTCGAATTCCGCCGGAACGATTTCAAAATCGGTAACACGGATATATTTTGGCAAGTGGTGGTTCAGGTCATGAATATAGCCCTTGAATATCCCGGGCAGTTCCTCCTGCTTATGGCCGGCCTTTTCCATGGCATCGTAATCAGGACAGACCAGGGCGACAAGGCTTCCTTCACGATCGATCACCAGCGATTCCATGACCATGAACCGGTTGTTCAGCATGGATTCGATCTCTTCGGGATAGATGTTCTTGCCGGAAGGACCGAGAATCATGCTTTTGCTTCGGCCCTTGATATAGATGTTCCCTTTCCTGTCGATGATGCCCAGGTCGCCTGAATGGAGCCATCCCGACTCGTCAAGCACCGCCTTTGTGGCCTCTTCATTCTTATAATAACCCAGCATCACATGGCTTCCGCGCATCAGGATCTCCCCCGACTGCCGGTATGGATCGGGAGAGTCGATGCGCACCTCGAGTTCGTCGACCGCCCGTCCCGAGGCGCCGGGGTGGGTGGTTTTCCATGAGGCGTAAGAGATAAGCGGCCCGCATTCAGTCATGCCGTATCCCACCGTGAAGGGAAAATTCATTTTTTTGAAGAAATGTTCGGCCTGTGCGTTGAACGGAGCGCCGCCGATAACCAGTTCGCGGAAATTGCCGCCGAACACCTCCACCATTTTTTTCCGGATCTTTTTATATATGAGGTTGTTAATGACCGGTATCCCGATCATGAGCCTGACCGCCGGTGCACGGAGGGCGGGTAGAATCTGCGATTTGTAAATTTTTTCGATGACCAGTGGAACAGAGAGGATCAGCGCGGGGCGGATCTCCTGGAAAGCCTGCATGATGACCTTGGGCGATGGGGTTTTGGTCAGAAAGGTAATATCGCAGCCGAGGGTGAACGGGAACAGAAATTCAAAAGCGCACCCATAGGTATGGGCAAGCGGCAAAAAAGAGAGAATCTTATCACGCGGATTCAGGGGCATGTTCCGGTGGGCATAAGTTATGTTGCCGAGAAGACTCTTGTGCTGAAGCACCACGCCTTTTGAAAACCCGGTAGTTCCTGATGTATAGCTTATTACAGCGATGTCGTTGGGGTGTGAGGCGGGGAAGCTGATCTGTTCCGGTGAAATGGTTGTTCCCTCGCCCCCGAACGCGGCATGATTCAAGGTGTTATCCCTGGTGAAGAGGACAGGATCATCCTGGATCCTCAGGATGTGCCGGATCATGGGCATGGCCTCCGGGTCCAGCTCCCTGAAGATGGCGTCTTCGGTAAAAAGGATGAGTGAATCGGAGTGGGTGACAATGTAATGGATGTCGGCAGGTTTGAAATCGGGAAGGATGGGA
Source organism: Bacteroidales bacterium (assembly GCA_038212325.1). Classification (GTDB taxonomy): domain Bacteria; phylum Bacteroidota; class Bacteroidia; order Bacteroidales; family FEN-979; genus CAIVAT01. Next base: position 27,390 of record JBBQUQ010000006.1, on the reverse strand, counting down.
ACGATCACAGCGCCATAGGTAACCGTTGCCAGGTAGATCATGCCCCAATGTGCGGAATTTTTGCCCAATAAGGCAATATGATCACCTTTTTGGATCCCGGCGGTTTTGAAGAGTTCGTGGATCTTCAATATCCGCTCGCCGACCTTTTGATAGGTGTAAGATTCTCCTCCGTAGTCGGACAGTGAGGTAAGTTTCCAGTTATCGCGAATGGCTGATTCAAAAACAGCAATCAGGTTCGTGGAGTTTATACTCATTTTCTGCGCATTTGAAATGCTAAGTTGCGAATAATTCTCATGACAGTGCGTATTTTACTCGGATTAATTTTCAGCCGTTACCTGCAGGTAACCGGCGACCCGGGGGCAAGAAGCCTTGCCAAGGAACCCCGAGCCGCCGGTGAGCAGGATGCGGGGATTTGAATTCATTGTTTTCATTGTTGATTTTTCCCGGAGTTTCATAAACTTTGGATTTTTGCTTCGAGCATCCATTTCCACACAGGGATCACATGAATTACACTGCCTGTATCTTCAAAAGAGGTTTCTTCGTTATAGGTGAGTATATAACCGGCGGAAAGACCGGTTTCCTGCATTGCTTCAGTAATTGCGCGCTTTTCACGAATCAATGTTGGTTGGTCATTGATGGTCCAACACACCTGTATAAGCATATTGTTGCAATAGAAATCTACCTCAAAACCGCTTCGGGTCTTATAAAAGGTCACGTTTTTATATAAACGCCTGAGTTGCACAAATACGATGTTCTCAAGTAATTGCCCGTTATCGGTATTGAACCTGAACGATACATGGTTGCGAATACCATTATCAATCACATAGATTTTTTTATTGGAAACATATTGCCTTTTCAGAGAAAAATCGAATTTATGACATTCAAACAACAGGTAACATTCCTGGAGATGGTCAATATAATCCTTAACGGTGTTGACACTATTGATATTAAGCAGCCTGGTAAGTCCCGAATAACTAATTTCCTTGGTAACGTTTGACAGCAGAAACTGTGACAGGTTTTTAAAAGCATGAACGTTTTTCACAGCAAACCTGACAATAAGGTCTTTATAGATTATATCCGAATATATTTGACTGAAATAGTCATCATCCTTAAGTTTATAATATTCTGGCATACCGCCTTTATGGAGATACCTGTCAAAAAGAGCAAGCAGCGAGGCTTTTTGGGCCGAGGTAATTTTTGAATGATCGATTTGTTGCAAAACGACCAACTCTGAATAGGAAAACGGAAATAGTTCGATTCTGTGATATCTTCCCGTGAGATGAGTTGCCAGTTCGGAGCTGAGCAATTTGGCATTGCTGCCGGCAATAAATACCTTGTAACCTTCGTCATAAATCCTGCGCACGAATCTCTCCCACCCTGGCACATTCTGCACTTCATCCATGAATATCGTGTTGGAAATACAACGCTTTTTAAAAAGAATCAGCAGGTTGTTAAAATCTCCGGTTTCAAAGCCAAGTAACCGTTCGTCATCGAAATTAATATAATAATAATCGGGAAAGAAGTCACTGAGTTGCAGCATCAGCGTTGATTTGCCTGTACGGCGCATTCCTGCTATTACAACGATTTGTGTATGGGAAATTAGTTTTTGATAATCCACCTCCCTTTTGATGCCGCGTGGCTTTTCACTGGCTTTTTGTGCTTGATCCAACACTACCTCTTCCAATAGTGCATCATGTATCATGTTGTAATATTAAACCACAAAGATAATATAATTGCATTACCAATGCATGATTTGCACAGATAATAATCAATTGAAATGCATAAATTCTATTTGAATGATTTAGCGATATTCGGAAATTTGATATTTGCGAAAGATCGCTTATGTTTGTAGTGAATTTCAGACCATACAAGATGAAAAAATTTTTATACTGGAGCCTGGCTGTCTTGCTGGTTGTACTGGCCGTTTTTATTTTCTGGAAGTACATCTTCACATACAGCGAAGGAAACCGATCGGGATTGTTGCAAAAGTTTTCATATAAAGGGGCCATTTTTAAAACCTATGAAGGCGAACTGATCATGAGCAGCATCAAGAGCAGCCAGGATGTTTCCATTGCTTCAGAGAAGTTCCATTTTTCTGTGGCCGACAAGGAGCTTGCTGAAAAACTGATGAAACTGGAAGGGACCATGGTCGTGTTGCATTACAAGGAGAAAAACGGAGTGCTGCCCTGGAAGGGTGAAACCGTTTACCTGGTTGATGATATAAGGATACCACCGCGATGAAAAAACATATGCTGGATGAGCAGTACCACTAAACCCATATAACGATAATGTTGAACTTATGACCGAACAATCCGACTATCTAATCATAGGCGCAGGCATCATCGGCCTGGCCATTGCCCGCGAATTACAATCCCGCAAGCCCGGAGCTTCCATCACCATCATTGAAAAGGAGCCCGACGTAGCGTACCATTCCAGCGGCCGCAACAGCGGAGTGCTGCACGCCGGCTTTTACTATTCCGCCGATTCGCTGAAGGCTAAGTTTACGCGCGACGGCAACTTCGCCATGAAGGAGTTCTGCCGGCAGAAGGGGCTGAAACTGAACGAGTGTCAGAAAGTGGTGGTTGCAAAGGATGAATCGGAGCTGGAGCCCCTTTACGAGCTCGATCGCCGGGGAAAACGCAATGGCGTTGATGTGAAAATCATCACGGAAGCCGAAATGAAAGAGATCGACCCCAATGCCAAAACCCACAAGTTTGCCCTCTATTCGCCCAGTACGGCAACCGTCGACCCTACGGAGCTCAACAAGGCCGTTCGCGATGAGTTGCTTGGCCATGGCGTGAAGATCCTGTTCAGCGAAGGGTACAAGCGCAAGGTTGACGGGAATACCATCGAAACCACGACAGGGAGAATGCTCTCGGCGAAAAAGGTAATCAATACCGCCGGGCTTTATGCGGATAAAATAGCCCGTGATTTCGGCTTCTCCCAGCAGTATACGATCATCCCATTCAAAGGGATCTACCTGAAGTACACCAAAAAGGACAAGCCGATCAAGACAAACATCTATCCCGTTCCCAACCTGAAAAATCCCTTCCTGGGAGTGCATTACACCATCACGGTCGACGGCACCATCAAGATCGGGCCCACCTCCATCCCGGCCTTCTGGCGGGAAAATTACAAGGGGATGGACAATTTCAAAGCCGGTGAACTGGGCAACGTACTAAGTTGGGAAGCCAGGCTGTTCCTGTCAAATGCATTTGGTTTCCGCGGACTGGCCTACGATGAGATGAAAAAGTATAACAAGTCCTACTTCGTCAACCTTGCCACAAGCATGGTGCACCATATTGACAAGTCGGGATTTACCGAATGGAGCAAGCCAGGGATTCGCGCCCAGTTGCTCAACACCAAAACCCTTGAGCTGGTGATGGATTTTGTGGTGGAAGGCGACAATACCACCATCCATGTGCTCAATGCGGTATCACCCGCTTTCACCTGCAGTTTTCCATTCGCGAAATGGGTTGTCGATAATTACATCGAGAAGGCCTGAATCAGGCTAAAATTCAAAATTCAAGGTTCAAAATTCAAAATAACATGGAAACCATACTCCGATTCAAACGGGAAGATCTTCTCGACTTCGTCATAAGATACATGACCAAACTCGGCGTGCCGGCCGAGGATGCAAAGATTGTTGGCAATGTGCTGATATGCGCCGATATCCGCGGCGTTGAATCGCATGGATTGCACCGTCTGGGTTCCTATTATGGCCAGCGGATCGGCAAAGGGTGGATCAACCCGAAGACCCCTTTTGAAATCATCCATGAAACCCCGACCACGGCGCTCATCGACGGGGGCAACGGCTGTGGCCAGGTGGTATCGCACAAGGCGATGAAGCTCACGATCGAAAAGGCAAAAACGGCAGGCCTTGCCGCGATCACTGTGCGAAACAGCAACCACTACGGAATTGCCGGCTATTATGCCATGATGGCCATGCGGAAGGGAATGATCGGGATTTCGCTTACCAACTCACAGCCGCTCGTTGCCCCTACCTATGGCTGCACAGCCGTACTCGGCACAAACCCGATTGCAGTGGCAGCCCCGTCGGGGAAGGCCTATCCCTTCCTGCTCGACATGGCTACCAGTGCGGTGGCCTACGGAAAGATCCAAGTATATGAAAAGAAGCATGAACACATTCCGATCGGATGGGGCATCGACGAAACAGGGCACCCCACCAACGACCCCTCCCTGATCAAACCAGGCGGACATGGGGCGCTTCTTCCGTTGGGAGGAATGGAGATCACCGCAGGATATAAGGGGTACGGGCTGTCGCTCCTTGTCGAGATCCTCTGTTCGGCGCTCTCTGGAGGAAACTACCTGACCCAGGTTGGAGGTCCCGGGAAACCCGATCCGACCGGTGTATCCCATTTTTTCATGGCCATCAACATCGAAGCGTTCCGTCCCATCATCGACTTCACTAAACAGATGGACGACATGATCGCCTTGCTCAAGCAATCGCCGCTTGCCGTGGGTCGCGACGAAATCCTTGTAGCCGGCGAAAAGGAGTTCCAGTATGCCGAGTTCAATGAAATTCATGGCGTGCCACTGATGAAGCCCATCGTCGACGACCTGGTGATGGAAGGTGAAAAGATCGGAGTTCCGTTCGATTGTCCGCATGTGAATGAATAGGCAGAAATGGTGAAATGGTGAAATGGTGAAATGGCGAAATGAGCGCTATGTTCGGTGAAATTCTCAATATTTTCGGGATAAAATTAAGATTTTAGTTGACAAACTAAATTCTTAGTTGTATCTTTGTATTTCCATTGTTTCACCATTTCACCATTTCACCATTTCACCATCTAATTTATGTCAACAAAAACCAACCCCTCCAAAATCACCCCTCCACTCACCCGTGCCGAGGAGGAGGTGATGCAGATCCTCTGGAAAATCGAACGAGGAGTAGTTCACGACCTGCTGGAGAAATTTTCTGATCCGAAACCAGCCTACAATACAGTTTCAACCATCATCCGGATCCTCGAACAGAAAGGTTTTGTGGGCCACAAGGCTTATGGCCGTACCCATGAGTATTTCCCGTTGATCAGCAAGAAAGACTATACCAAATCTTCGTTTACGGGCTTTATGAACAACTACTTTGGGAACTCCTATAAATCGCTTGCCTCTTTTTTTGCCAATGAAGGCGAACTCAGCGTGAAAGAGCTTGAGGACATCCGGAATACGATCAGCGAGGAGATCAGGAAACAAAAGGAGGGCCTTACATGAACGCTTTGTTGACATACCTGCTGGAGTCGGCACTCTGTGTTGCAGTGCTATATTCCATTTATTGGTTGTTCCTGCGGAGGGATACGTTTTTCAATGTAAACAGGTTCTACTTGCTTTCGGCTGTCATCTTTTCTGTTGTGGCACCGTTGCTGCCAATCGGGTGGGCGCCCTCCACCCCATCGGCATCCATGATGATTTTGCTTGAACCGGTGATGATTACGCCGGAAAAGATCGGGAAGGCATTCGAGGCTCATCTTCAGTGGTTTACGATAGTCGGAGTGGTTTATGTAACCGGTATCTTCATTTTTCTGCTCCGCTTTGGCCTGCAACTGATCCAGCTTAACCGCATCACCCGGCGCTTTGGAATCAGAAACTACCAGGGCCGACGTGTGGTTTTTGTTGACCGGAGCTACCCTCCCTTTTCTTTTTTCCACCTGGTTTTTATCAATGAAGCCTCGGTTCCTCCCGGCAGCCTGCGTGCCATCCTCGAACATGAACAGGTTCATATCAGGCAGCTTCACAGCCTGGATATGATCCTGATCAAATTGGCCACTATCCTCCAATGGTTCAACCCCATCATGTGGTTGGCCGGCCGCGAAATGAAAAGCATCCATGAATTCCTGGCTGATGAAGGCGTTCTGCAGAACGGGATCAGCCGTTCATCATATCAGCAAATGATCCTCGATGAAACCATGGGCATCCGGGTGAATGACCTGACCAACAATTTCAATGTTTCACTACTTAAAAAACGCATTGCCATGATGACAAAATCGAAATCGAACTTTTGGGCGAAAAGCAAAGTGCTACTTGCCCTGCCCGCACTCCTGGGATTGCTGTTCATGTTTACAGTCCGTTCAAACAGCAGCGCAGGGACCATGAATGCCGGCGACAGTAAAGTGTATAATCCGGGTATGTTACTATCTGCCCCGGTACCCCAGGAACAAGCAACGAAGGAGCAGCAGGGTAAATCAGGACAAGTTAAAAATGACAAGGGGGTTTACACCGTTGTGGAGAAAATGCCTTCATATGTCGGAGGAGATGATGCCCGCATCAAATTTATGGTCGAGAACATCAATTACCCCGAGGCAGCATTGAAAAAGGGAGTTCAGGGGAAAGTGTTTGTAACGTTCATTGTCAGGGCCAACGGCTCGGTCACAGATGTGAAGGTGCTCCGGGGCATTGGCAGCGAATGCGACGAGGAAGCAGTGCGTGTGATAAAACTTATGCCCAAATGGAATCCGGGTACTCAAAGTGGAAAACCGGTAGATGTCCAATATAATCTTCCCATCAGGTTTGCCCTGGATGGCGAGAAAAAAGAGGAGCCCAAAAAGTAACATTCATGGGCAGACTTCTGGAAAATCCTGGTCTTCCTGATCCTTCTTATTCCCGGTTTTTCTGCGGCACAGGAGAAGCAACCAGCCGATCAAATCAAGTCTCTGATGGAATCGTGCAAGTTCAGCCAGGCAGCCAGCCTGGCTGAACATTACCTTTTACCGGACAGTACCAGAACTGACTTACTCCTGTTGTTGGGACGCGCCCGGTCAGCAGAATTTCTGTACCGGGATGCGATCAACTCCCTTCAGAAAGCCCGGCAAATCGATAGCACCAACATCATCGTGCTGAATGAACTGGCCAATGTTTACCGTCAATCAGGTGATCCGGCCAGGGCCATTGCGGCCTATCGGTCAATATGCAGCCTGATTCCCGGGGAGAGATTTACCTGTTGATTGATTTCAAAACGTCGGCAAAGCAACTCCACAAATGCGCCCGCTTGGGTGATTCATCGAAATTTACCATGAAATACCTGGGATTGTCGTACTATAAACAGGAAAAATACGACACGGCTGCTCTTTATTTCCGTCAAGCCTTTATTGCTGACACCACCGATGCTGAGGTTTGTTTTTACTATGGCGTTTCGGCATTCCGGTCGCTCTGGCAGTTGATACGGGACTAACTTACCTGAACCGGACCCTGCGTCTGCTCATGCCATCTGGCCAATTCCTTTCGACGCTCTATGCCGAACTTGCCGATGCAAACACCTCAAACGGGCATCCCGATACGGCTATTGTCCTGCTTCAGAAGGCAATGGAAGCGAACCCGGAAAACAACAGTCTGCGTTTTAAGATTGCTTACCAGCTCGATTATCATCTAAGGAAACCATATGAGGCCCTGCCATACTACCGCGAGTTTCTAAAGAACGTAATCCCGGGCACCGAAGCAAGTGTTAACACGCTGCAACAGGTCTCCTATAGCGACTATGCAAAAAACAGGATTAGGGAGATAACCGGGAAACGAAAGAAATAGCAAATTTCGCCATCTCGCTACCTATTATGCCGGTTTAAAAACTCCAGCACCATGCTGTTAAACTCCTCCGAATGGGTTTCCATCGGCATGTGATGGGCCCTTGGAATCACCTTCCTGTTTTCTACACTTTTTAAAACACATTCTGATACAACTGATTCTATTGATGTGGAATGTTAAATCGGGTGTCCCGAGGATGATTTTATCTATATTATATCGATGAACTGACGGCAAATCCCGTAGGGATTGAATATAGGTAGTCAATTGGTTGTTCAACGGACATTTCGTCCCGTACGGGACGAGATGGGACCAACCAGGTTCGTTCTACCCAGATATCGTGCCTAAAGGCACAATTTGGTTCATTCTCCAACCCATTCCACCGGTTTGAAAATATATCGTTCGTCGTAATCAACGGCAAATTTTTCTAAGAAATCGTGATACTCTTCAATAAATGATTTCTTCCTGTGATGAATCTCCTGATTTTTAATGTATGCTATGACTTGATCAACATTCGATTTGCTGTATGAAAATGCACCGTATCCTTCCTGCCATGAAAAGCGGCCTGGGGCAAATCTTTTTTTATTAATCCACATGAAGATGATCGGGCATACCATTTATTGCCATCACTTTATGATTGTGATTCTGAATAATCCCTGTTATGTATTTAAACAATTCATCTTTCCACAAATTTCTTATGATACAGTCCCGGTCCTGGACTGAAAATACAGCCTGAATATGAATTTGAGTATAGGTATTAGCCATCTTTGAGCAATTAAAAGATTATCAAATGCAAAAATATATTATCTGTTCAAACAAGGATAAAATGTGTGAAATTCTTGCGGGTATCCCAATACTGAAAACAAGATGCAGATAACCGGGAAACGAAAGAAATAGCAAATTTCACCATTTCACCATTTCGCTACTTATTATGCCGGTTTAAAAACTCCAGCACCATGCTGTTAAACTCCTCCGAATGGGTTTCCATCGGCATGTGATGGGCCCCGGGGATCACTTTGAGCTCAATCGTTGGAACGGCTCTCTTCAGCTTTTTGCCGTTTTTCAGCCGGAGCGTCTTATCTTTTCTGCCCCATATCACAAGCACTGGCAGTTGGCTTAACCCGGCTGCATCGAGGTCTTGAATCTCTTTTGAATTTGCCAGAAGGTTTACAACCGTTTCGGCGGTGCCCTCGATTTGCAGAGGTTCCCAGTAACCCATTGTGGTAAGCGTATCGGGAAGAAACCCATAGGTTCCTTTGAGTTGCCGCCTGAATTTGTTAAAGGAGAGGTAACTGTTCTCCGTATAGGCAAGGAGCAATTTTTTATAGACCGGGTGGTTAACGAGACCGACAATGCTGAGATTGACATTGTCGTTTTCAATAAATATCATGCCGTCAACGATGGTCAGGCTTCTCGTGCGTTCGGGTTTCATCAGCGCGACCGCTTCCGCCGTTCCGCCGCCCATGGAATGGCCTACAACATTCCATTTAGTCGTATCGCTGCCATCAATTTGTTGAAGAAGTTCCCATATCATCCGTCCCCGGTTGCTTTGTGACTGGTTTAGCTTCGCATCGCGCCCGCTGTAACCAAAACCCGGAAGGTCGATGGCAATCACTTTATATCGGGCGGCAACAAGCGCATCATAGTTATTCCTCCAGCAAAAGGTTGACCCGCAAAACCCGTGTATAAGAACGATCTTGCCCCTGGGATGTTGAAGACTGTCATTCCATGTCCGGTAGTGGAGACGAAGCGAGTCAACAACGGCAAAATGACTGTTTTCAAATGGTTTTTCCGGGATGTCGTGATGCTTTGACTTCCCTAAGGCAAGCAAAGATATTGATATCAGGCAAAGGAAAAGCACAAAGCGCATAATGCAGGAATTTTTACAAAATTCGTTTTTTTCCAAGCATCATTTTGCTTATCGGATAATTTATAAAGATTCTAAGAGATCACTGTCATCAGCACACAGGACGTTTGCCTCTGATGTTACAGGTGTAAATTCGTTAGTTGATGTGGAAATAAATTGTCAGAAGTATCGAAGAATCTTGACTATTTCCTCAATGAGACCCGGGATTTGGTCATTCGTGATTTTCCAAACGATTTGTAGGTCTATACCAAAATAGTCATGAACAATGCGGTTACGGAATCCTCGAATCCTATGCCAGTCAACGTCCGAATATTTATCTTTTATTTCATCGGTTAAAAAATTAGATGCCTCCCCAATAATTTCAAAATTCCGAATAACGGCATCGACTGTTTTATTGTCATTACAAAACTCTTCAAACGACAAATCTTTTGTATACAACTGAATTTTTTCTGCAGCTTCATGGATATCCTCAAGTAAAAGTCCGGGAGTTCGTTTAGACATAAATCAAATCTTTCTGAATTTCTTCAAAATATTTAGGCTTGACCCCGTTTCTTGATACGAGATCGACTTTGCGATTAAGAATCTTTTCAAGTTCTTCAGCTAAGTCAATAAATTCAATGCCAATGGGTTGATCATAATCAATAAGAATATCAATATCACTGTCATCACGAAAATCGTCTCTTGTAACTGAACCAAAGATTCCGATAGATGTCAAATGATACCTGGTTGCTAAGTCTGACTTATTGGCTTTCAGCACCTTGGTAATATTCTCTTTATCAATCATAAAACAAAGATACATTACATTTTGCGAAAATAAAAATTTTCAATTCAACCAACACTTTGCTTTCCGCCATTTAGTGTATAGCAATCTATTGCATTTTACTTTTCCGGCTTCGTTTTTCGAATTACGGTATCTTTGCAGCATGGAAAAAAAGAACAATCCCTATTTGCCAATCTGGTTCGCCCTGATCCTTGCAGGAGGAATCATGCTGGGCCTGTTTTTGGGAAACCGCGCAGGAATTTTCAATCTTACAACCTCCGGTAAGGATAAGCTGAAAGAGGTAATTAGCTACGTGGAAGATAATTATGTAGATACCCTGGGGCGGAAGGCGTTGGAGGAGAAGGCGATCACCGGGCTGCTTGAAAAACTCGACCCGCATTCGGTATATATTTCTGCAGAGGAGTTTCATGATGCCAATGATCCGCTGCTTGGCAGTTTTGAAGGGATCGGGGTACAATTCCGCCTGGAAAACGACACGGTCACCGTTATTACCCCCGTATCCGGCGGGCCTTCGGAAAAACTCGGTATTCATGCCGGCGACCGCATCGTGAAGGTTGATGGAAAGATTATCGCCGGGATCAAGATATCGACCAACGATGTTATGCGCAAACTCAAAGGACCCAAAGGGACGAAGGTCGAGGTTGCCGTTTTTCGCAGAGGCACCGCCGGGCTGCTTGATTTCACCATCACGCGCGATGTGATTCCTACCTACAGCATGGACATCTCCTACATGCCGGAGCCGGGAATCGGGTACATCCGTCTCAACAATTTTTCGGCCACTACCCATGAGGAGGTCCATAACGCAATTGAAATTCTGCTGGGCGAAGGCATGAAAAAGCTGATCCTCGATCTCCGAGGCAATGGCGGGGGTTACCTGAAGGCTGCCATTGATGTGGCCGATGAATTCCTTGCCAGGGGCGATTTGATCGTATACACCGAAGGAATGCACCACAAGCGGGAGGTGGCCACCGCCACCAACGACGGGTTATTTGAACAAGGTGACCTTGTTGTGCTGGTGGACGAAGGAACCGCCTCGGCTGCCGAAATTGTGACCGGGGCGATCCAGGATCATGACAGGGGATTGATCATGGGGCGCCGTTCCTTTGGCAAAGGACTGGTACAGGAACAGCTCGATTTCAAGGACGGGAGTGCGCTCAGGCTCACGGTTGCCCGATATTACACCCCCACCGGCCGTTGCATCCAGAAATCATACAAAGATGGTCTCGAGATGTATAACGGCGATTATTACCACCGCTTCATGAACGGAGAATTGGAGCACGCCGACTCCATCAAGTTCCCCGATTCGCTCAAATATAAAACTCCCAAAGGCAGAACTGTTTACGGAGGTGGCGGAATCATGCCCGACATTTTTATCCCGCTGGAAAAGGATTCCCTGCTTGGTTATTATAATCTATGCATGAACAAAGGATTGGTTTACCAGTTTGCCTTTGACTATACCGACCGGCACAGGCCGCAAATGATGCGTTTTAAAACTACAGACCAGTTCGACAAAGGATTCGCGGTCACCGATGTCGTATTTGCTGAATTTGTTCAATATGCCGATAAAAAAGGCGTAAAGCATCAGGGGAAAGATTTGTCGAAATCTGACCGCTACGTTAGAACCATGCTCAAAGCGTACATCGGTCGTAACTTGTTGGATAACAAAGGGTTTTACCCAATTCTGAACAACATTGACCCCGGTTTTTTAAAAGCAGTTGAAATTTTAAAGAGCGGAAAAGCAAAATTTTAACTATATTTGATCGTTAGTCACCTTAATAAACCTCTAAAACATCAAACATCATGGCACACGAACTTCCCAAGCTTCCTTATGCATTAGATGCATTGGAGCCTTATATTTCGAAGCGAACCATTGAATTTCATTATGGCAAGCATCACCAGGCTTATGTGAACAACCTGAACAAGCTAATCGTTGGCACCGAATTTGAAAATGCCTCGCTCGACGACATCGTGATGAAAGCCGGCGCCGGAATTTTCAACAACGGTGCGCAAGTTTGGAACCACACCTTTTACTGGAACTGCATGAAGCCGCAGGGCGGCGGAGAGCCTTCGGGAGCAATTTCCGAGGCCATCCTGAAGAACTTCGGATCTTTTGCCGAATTTAAGGAGAAATTTTCTACCGCAGCTGCCACGCTGTTTGGAAGCGGATGGGCCTGGCTGGTCAAAAAAGATGACGGCAGCCTCGCAATCGTGCAGGAAAGCAATGCCGGCAACCCGATGAAAAACGGCGCCACCCCGCTGCTCACCTGCGACGTGTGGGAACACGCTTATTATCTCGACAAGCAGAACGTTCGCCCCGATTATATTGCTGACTTCTGGAAGCTGGTCGACTGGCATGCGGTAGCCGGAAGGTTGTAGCAGAATACTCGTCATTCGCATATTCGTCATTCTTTCCCCATCCCCCTGACCCCTTCCCCAATAAGGGAAGGGGAGTAAGTCCCTCCCTTTTTGGGGAGGGATTTAGGGTGGGGTACGAAGGTCTCCGTCAAAGTCATTTGTAATTGCTATAGGGTATGTATGTAACAATAGCCCTGCCGCTTTCACAAAGTGTGGGAACCGAATTCTGGATGTGAAGATCGAATGGGGCGGCAGCCACATTTACAAATGGAGGAACTTCGCTGAAGGATGCAGCATCGCGTGGGGCGAGCTAATAAAAAATAGACTGATATGAAAGTAATATTCACATTGATTATTGTTCTGACACGTATCGGATATCCTCCTTCCAATATAGAAAAAATTAAATACCAGTCAAAGGGGACAATAATAGGTTTAGATAACAAGGATTGTATGTGTTGCGGTGGCTGGTTAATTACTATCAACAAGAAGCAGTATCAATTTGATACTGTCCCAAAAAGTGCCAATATTAACTTAGAAAAAGAGAAATTCCCGGTGAAAGTAAAACTTGATTGGCAAGTAAAAACCAAGGGATGTGCCAATTGGATAATTATTCAAAAGATTACAAAATATTGAAAATAGGCCTATTAACTTAACTGCGAACTTTCCAAACCGGTTTTTTCCCTGCAGGTTTTATCTGCACTGGTATATCCTTAAGTTTTGCTGTTTGATTTAATACGACATGGTCCCGCAACCCTGCATATCTCAAATCGACTGTTTCCCGGTCATTTTTTTGTTCCTTGTTGCTCTCCAAATTTTGAGATATGACATATTCTCTCGAACTTTTGTACCTCAAATCAGGTGTCTTCCCGTCCTTCCTGTAAACAATGATAATCTTCTTTTCAGGTGTTTCTCTGGTTTTCATAATGGTTTCTTTTTATCTCTTGTCATGTACCCTGACCAGAGTTTGTTTTAATTCGTATGTTGACACAAAGTTCGTGCGGTGGAACTCCGGAAACATTACACATTTTTGGAAATTTCTTACATGTTTCACACATTGCAATTTCGTGCAGTAACAACGACTCAAAGGAGAAATCTATCCATTATTTCTGAAGTCGGCACCATACAAGATTCTCGCTTGCCGAAAATGATGTACCTTTTCTTTGCGATGAAATTATACATAAAATCCCGAATAAACGGTGGGATGATAATCAGGATGTAAAGTAGATTCCAGCAGCATCCCAAATCCCTGATAATTTCCAGGACAGCTTTGGATTTAAGATAAGGAACTCCGTTTTTAACATACACTACCGTTGATCCGTTTGCAGAGGGGAACCCGTGCTGCTTTAAAGTATCCTGCCCTGCCCTGGACTGGTATGTTGTGAACGAAAATTTCTTTTTCCGGTCACGCTTGATTAGGAATTGAACGCTACCGTTGCATAAATTGCATATGCCATCGAATATTACAAGATGATCCTGCATCATAATGACAAAGGTACAGCATAGTTAAGCCATTTACATAATGAAGTGTTTGAACGGAATTCGTAACCCTTCCGCACACCATGAGTGCCGACATGAGCCCAAGCCTGATGCGGCTTTCAAATACTTTCTGAAGATTTGCGATCGGATTTTTCACCTGGTGTTAATTATCCTTTAACGATGTAAGATATGCCATGTTCATTCAACTTCAATCCTGCCCTGCAACTCATGCCGGTAATACATCACGGTACCATAAATGATGTGTGTCACGCCAAAACCGATCGTCCATTCCAACACCGCTCCCGATTTAATGCTACATTTGTTTATAATTTGTCTAAATAAAAAGGGTGATCGGCCAGTTCACTTTTTAAATGCGAATACCATACATTGCGCATGCAGAGATCGGGATCGGCGACTCAAAGATCTGGCTGGCCGAAGAGAATGAACAGTGGGGAAACCTGAGCCCGCAAACGCTCGGGGGTCGTGATCCGTTGTCTGCTGTGGTCAGTATAACATGGAAAAGTCAGCAATGAGCCGGAACATTCCCTCCGGAAATATGCCCAGCCACAGGATGGCCACAATGATGACCCCGAGCACCAGGCGGCCAGCCACTGACAGTGCGGGAACAGCTCCTTCACTGGCTGGTGAAAACATGGTTTTAACAAGCCGAAGATAATAATAGAGGCCAATCACGCTGTTGATGACAAGGCTCATGACAAGCAACCACAGGTTGGAATTGATCCCGGTGAATACGATGTAAAATTTTGCCATGAACCCTGTGGTGAGCGGGATGCCTGCCAGTGAAAGCAACGCTGCCGTGAAAGCTGTCGCGATCAGGGGACTCTTCCAGAACAATCCCTTGAAGTCGTCTATCCGGTCGGCGTCGTTGTCCTTGCCGGCAAGGAGGGCGATCACCCCGAAGGCAGCCAGCGTTGTGACCATGTAGGAAACGATGTAAAAAACCGCCGCATCTGTGCCGCTCCGGTTGCCGACAAGCAGGGTTACCAGCAGATAGCCCATGTTCGCAATGGAGGAATAGGCAAGGATTCGCTTTACGTTCTGCTGGCGGAGGGCAAGCAAATTCCCTGCAAACATCGAAAGGATCGCCACAACGGTGATGACCAGGATGAACTCCGGGTTCCGGTAACCCTGCATTGCATAGAAAAACCGGAGGAAAACAGCCATCACTGCACCTTTGGAAACTGTTGCAATAAATGTGGTAACCGGAACAGGCGCACCCTGGTAAACATCGGGGGTCCACATGTGAAAGGGAACCAACGCCAGCTTGAAACCTATCCCCACGATCATCATTCCGAAGCCTGCCAGGAGCATGAGGGAAGCGTGGCCGGAAGCGCCCGGCAACATGCTGATCCTGCTGAACTCGAAGGTGCCGGCATCCGCATAGATCAACCCCATCCCGAACAGTAAAAATGTGGAGGATACCGATGCAAGCACCAGGTATTTCACCCCTGCTTCGATTGACCGGTCCTGGAACCTGCGGTATGCCACCAGGATGTAAAGTGAAATGCTGAGCGTTTCCAGTCCGAGAAAAAGTGTGACAAAGTCTGCAGCGGCCACCAGCAGGAGGGATCCCAGCGCAGCTACGAAGAGTATGATGAAATATTCTTCCTTTTCACTCTCCTGGTAAAGGAGGTAGCGATAGGATAAAAAGGTCACCATCAGGCAGGCCAGAATGATGATGGCTGACAGCAGGAAGCCGAACCCGTCAAACACCAGCAGCAACCCGGTTTTGTGGGGAATGGCTGGCAGAACAGCATACATCGAACCAATGGCGCAGGTGAAGGCAAAGATGGAAATGCCATAGATCAATTTAAAGTTCCGGACGATGGCCACTGCAAGCATCATCGCGATGGATGCGCCGGCAATGATCATCATGGGAGTGAGACAAAGAAAATCCGTACCTGTCATTGGGATGATTTTACACTTTTTTCACTATGCGGCAGTTGATATTCACCATTCACTACGCGATATTCATTTTTGCTCGGGCAATCCGTCATGATGATCACGAAGGGGCTCAATGTTTTGTTAATGGCCGGTTCGGCGGTTTCAAGAACCTTGTTGGGGAAAATCCCCAGGTAAACGATCACCGCCACCAGCGAACCGAAAATGATTTTCTCCCGGATGGAGAGATCGGGCATCTTGCGCTCTGAGATCTCTTTCCCGAGGAAAACCTTTTGCACGATCCGCAACGAATAAATCATGGCGGCAATAAGGCCGAGAGATGCCAGGCTGGTCATGAGGACGCTGGTTTGAAATGATCCTGCCAGGATCAGGAACTCGGCTACGAAATTTCCAAGACCCGGCAGTCCGAGCGAAGCCATGGCAAAAATGAGCCCCATCCCCGCCATTACCGGCGCCTGGTTCCAGAGACCGCCCATTTTGCGAATGTCACGGGTATGGATCCGCTCCTGCAACTGCCCGGCCAGGATGAACAATGCCCCGGTGCTGATGGCATGAACGATCATCTGCATCACCACGCCCTGCAGCGACATCATGTTGCAGGCATAAACACCTAACATGATAAAGCCCATGTGGCTTACACTGGTATAAGCCACCAGTCGTTTCAGATCTGTTTGAGCGAAGGCCAGTTTGGCCCCGTACAAGATGCCGATCACGCCGAGCGCCATGCCGTATGGGGCGAAGCTCATCGAAGCATCCGGGAAAAGCGGTATTGCAAAACGGATAAGCCCGTAGGCGCCGGTCTTGAGCATCAGGCCGGCCAGGATCAGGCTGCCGGCAGTGGGCGCCTCGGAATGGGCATCGGGCAGCCAGTTATGCAGCGGAACGATGGGCAGTTTGACGAGAAAGGCCGCCAGGAATCCAAGCATGATCATCCAGGAGGTGGCAGGCGCCATTTTCGTGTCAAGAAGCTCAGTATAGTTGAATGTATAGATCCCCGTGTTCCTTCCATGGATAAAATAGAGGGCGAGGATGGCCAGGAACATCAGCAAACCGCTGGCCTGGGTGTAAATAAAGAATTTATAGGAGGCATAAATGCGATTTTCGTGGCCCCAGATGCCGATCAGGAAATACATCGGCACCAGCATCAGCTCCCAGAAAAAATAGAACAGGAAAAGGTCCATGGCAAGGAATACACCGATGATGCCGGAAAGGATCCAGAGGATGTTAAAATGAAAAAAACCGGTTTTATAAGCAATCTCTTTCCAGGAGATCATCACAGCGATCAGCCCCAGGAAAAGCGTTAGCAGGATCAGCAGGAGGCTTAGCCCATCCATGGCCAGGTGTATCCTGATGCCGAATATGGGGATCCATGCCTGGCTGAATTCAACGCCCCACTCCCCGAACGGGGCAGAACCCACCCGGTGATACAGCGATGCCACTATGGCCAGATCAATGAAAATCGCGGCAAGGGATATGATCCGTGCCACAATTGGATTCCATTTTCCCGTGAACCATGCCAGCACTCCGCCGGCCAGAAGAATCAATATCAGGTCAACAAGTATCATAATGCCATCATGATTGTAAGGATGAAAACAATGCCGGCTGCGAATGCCATCACATACCACCGGATCCGTCCGTTCTGGGTTAAACTGAGCGCCCGGTTGCCAAAGGCGACAACCCGTGCAATCTCCATGTTGAAGTTATCCAGGAAATCGCCCTTGTCAACTTCTGCAAGCCATACCACGGGCTTCACGAAAAGAAGGTCGTATGCGCGGTCGAAACCAAAACCTTTTTCAAAGAAATGATTCAGCCTGCTGTGGCTGAAGCGGGCTGCCAGGTCCGATTTTTTATAGTACAGCAGGTACCCGATGTAAATGCCTGATATCGAGATCACCATGGCCAGCAATTGGAATGCCCACTCAGGGATTCTTTCGGCCGGGAGCACTGTTTCGGGGAGCACCGGCTTCAGGATATCGGAAAAAAGGTGCAGGTGCCCCAGCGATTCGGGAAGCTCGACAAACCCAGCCACGAGCGAGAACACGGCCAGGATCGCCATCGGCACGATCATCATTTTGCCGGGATGGCGCGTTGGCATTGTCTTCGTCTCACCGAAGAAGGTGAGGAAAACCAGCCTTGCGGTGTATAACGACGTGATAAATGCCCCGGCTGATGCGGCAAGCCAGAGCCATACGTTCCCCTTGTCAGCGGAAAATGAATACCACAGGATCGCATCCTTGCTGTAAAACCCTGCTGTGACCAGAGGCAGGGCGCACAGGGAGGCGGAACCGATGAGGAAGGTCCAGAAGATTGCCGGAAGTTTTTTCCGGAGACCTCCCATGTTGAAAATATCGTGTTCATCATCCAGGGCCATGATCACGGCTCCGCCGGCAAGGAAAAGAAGGGCTTTGAAGAACGCATGGATCATGAAATGGAAGACGGCCGCCGACCATGCGCCGACGCCAAGAGCCAGGAACATATAGCCGATCTGGCTGATGGTGGAATAGGCCAGCACGCGCTTCAGGTCGTGCTGCCCGAGGGCGCTGAATCCCGCCACCAGCAGGGTAAGGGCCCCGATCACCGCAACGGCCGCCTGTACGGCGGGGGCCAGCGCAAAAAGAACATGGGTGCGGGCAATCAGGTAAACGCCTGCCGTAACCATGGTGGCAGCATGGATCAGGGCGCTCACGGGCGATGGACCTGCCATGGCGTCGGGAAGCCAGGTTTGCAAAGGTAGTTGAGCCGATTTGCCAAGCGCACCGCCAAGCAGCAGCACGGCTGCCCATACCGCAAGCGGCGACCCTGATAGCCAGTTGGATGATGCCCGGTGCATCAGCTCTTCGATGTTGAGGGTATGCAGGTTGAGGAAGAGGAGGAAAAGCCCGATGATCATAGCCACATCGCCGATGCGGGTCACGATGAAGGCTTTTCTTGCCGCATACCCGTTTGCCGGGTTCTTATACCAGAACCCGATGAGCAGGTAGCTGCACACACCAACTCCTTCCCATCCGAGGTACAGGAGCAGGAGGTTATCGGCCAAAACGAGTATCAGCATGGAGCAGACAAACAGGTTCATGTAAGCGAAAAACCGCGGGTAGCCGTCATCGTCGGCCATGAACTCGACGGAATAGAGGTGGATCAGGAATCCCACAAAAGTGATGACGAAGATGAAAATGAGTGACAGGCCGTCGAGCCTGAACGCAACAGCCGCCGCAAATGATTCTGAATGGATCCAGTCCCAGAGGTGAACCGTAATTCCCGCTGCCCCGTGGGCCGATGTTAAAAACATCACCCCGGCAACAATGGTCAGCAATGCGGAAATGCCCACCGAACCTGCACCGGTAATGGCAACAGCCAGCCTGGAAAGTCTCCCTCCCAAAAAAACCAGGATGAGGAAACCGGCAAGCGGCAACGCAGGGATAAGTGTCACCAGAACATTCATGTCAGATCTTTTAGTTTTACCAGTTCGTCCACATCCACGGTTTTATAGTGATGGTACATCTGCAGGATGATGGCCAGCCCCACCGACACCTCTGCCGCCGCAACGGTTAGGATGAAAATGAACATCACCTGCCCGTCAACGCGTGCCCAGTGCGCCCCGGCGATGACAAACACCAGCCCGGCACTGTTGAACATGATTTCGATGGACATGAGCATGAAAATAATGTTCCTTCTCACCAACACGCCCACCAGGCCCATCAGGAAAAGCACCCCTGCCAATAATATCTGTATTTCTACCGGAACTGTTACCATGGGCCCATTGTATTAGGATAAATTCTCATCTGCTTCAGCGATTTGGTCCTTCTCCAGAAAGCGGTGAACAACATTTTTCTTCTGCCTGCCCAAGTGATAGGCCCCTACGATCCCTGCCAGCAGTAGCATCGCCGAGATCTCCACCCCGATCAGGTAGGTGGTGAACAGCGAAATGCCCACCTGCTTCGGAAGGATGATCCGGCCGGCGATCCCGTTTTGATGAGTGCCCGAAATCATATACAGGAAATTCAGCATCAGGATGGCAGCCAGGATGGATGGCACGATCCAAACCCGCGGCCGAAGCCACTTTTTTTCCATCTCTTTCTCCAGCCCCACATTCAGGATCATGATCGCAAAAACAAACAGCACCATGATGGCTCCCCCGTAAACGATCACTTCAAGTGCAGCAATGAAGGGGGCGCCGAGGATGAAGAAGATGATTGAAACCGAAAGCAGCGACACGATGAGGAGAAGGAGCGAATGAATCGCATTCTTTCCTGAAATGGCCAGCCCCGTGGAGACCAGCGCGACTGCTGCCGCTATGTAGAAAATGACATTCATTGCATGAACCTGTTTTATGGCATCAGATCTTTTACATCCACCGGAAGCTCTTCATTGGCCCCTGTTCCTTTTGCCTTTACACCGGCGTCAACACCGGCATTCCTGTAAAAATTATACCCGTGATATTTCCCTTCACCGCTGATCAGCAAATGTTCCTTTTCGTACACCATGTTCTGGCGGTCAAACTCTCCCATTTCAAAATCAGGCGTAAGCTGGATCGCATAGGTCGGGCAGGCATCCTCGCATAAACCGCAATAAATACACCGCGAAAAGTTGATCCGGAAGGTTTCGGGGTACCGCCTGCCGTTGGCATCCTCCGCGGCCTGTAGAGAGATACAGTCAACCGGGCATACGGCCGAGCACAGGTGGCACGCCACGCAACGTTCCTCTCCGTCGGGATCGCGGGTGAGGACGATTCTGCCACGGTAACGGGGCGGCAGGTATGGCTTTGTTTCGGGGTACAGGATCGTTTCACGCTTGTGGAAAGCGTGCAGGAAGGTGTACCATATGCTTCTTAATATGCTGAACATGTCCGTTGGTTTTTACTAGTTTCCTGGCCGGTTCCATTTCGGAAATGGCCGTGAAACTTCATTTCCAAATGATTAATACAGCCCCCGTCGCTAAAATATTGATCAGCGTCAGGGGTAAAAGGATCTTCCAACCCACACTCATCAGTTGGTCATAACGCGGCCGGGGCAACGATGCCCTGAGCAAAATGAAAAAGCAGATGAAAATCCCTGTTTTAAGGAAGAACCAGAAAATCGGCGGGAGAAACGCCGGCCCGAGCCAGCCGCCGAAAAAAAGCAGCGTGATCAGGGATGAAATGAGGGTGACCCCGAGGTATTCCCCGACGAAGAACATCCCGAATTTCATCCCCGAATATTCCGAATGGAACCCCGCAATCAGTTCCCCCTCGGCTTCGGGGATGTCGAATGGCAGCCGGTGGGTTTCGGCAACACCAGCAATCAGGAAGATCACGAACCCGACAAATTGCGGGATCACGAACCACCCATGCCGCTGTGCCTCTACAATTTCATTGAAGTTAAAGCTGTCGGCCATCATCACCACGCCCATCAGCGAAAGGCCCATAAAAACTTCGTAGGTGAGCATTTGTGCCGATGCCCTCATGGCGCCAAGCAGCGCATATTTGTTGTTTGACGCCCATCCGCCGAGCACAATGCTGTAAACACCCAGCGATGAATTCCCGAGGAAAAACAGCACGGCGATGTTTGAATCCAGCACGTTGAATCCCGGGGCGAAAGGCGTTACGGCGAAGGTGAGCAATATCGTGACAATCAGGATGGCAGGCGCCAGGATGAAGACAACCTTGTCGGAGAACGGAGGGACCCAGTCCTCCTTGAAAAAGATTTTTACCATGTCGGCCACCACCTGCAGGAGTCCGAAAGGGCCTACACGGTTGGGTCCGTAACGGTCCTGCCAAAGCGCAAGGAGCCGCCTTTCGATGAAAATCAGCCCTGCTGCGATGTTCAGGACGATCAGCAATACGCCGGCGATAATTAGTGCGTAGTTCATGGTGTTGCAGGTTTTGCCTGTTTTGTTATCTCGCCATACCCGGGAAGATCAACGAATCCCATCCCCGGCAAACCGATCGGCATGCCGGCAATTCCACCGGGAATGCTGTCATCAGTTTTCAATATGGCTTCCACGGATACTCCCGAAACACTGAGTTTCACTGTTTCATTTTCCGCCACACCCATGGATGCCGCATCCATGCTGTTCACCAGGACAAACGGCTGTGATAACCGCTCGCCAACGGCAGGCGCCCGGGAACTCAGTTCCTCCGACCCGAAGATCCGGTGAACCGGTATGATCAGCCTGGTGCCGGTTTTTATCATGTCCGCATCAGGTTCAACCCTGAAGGCCGGAACTTTGTGCCCTCCCGGTTCAGGGATCAGCCTGACGCCGGGATCACCTCCGCGCAGATGCCCGCCCGGTTCATTCAGGTAGAAATTCATGGCCTGGTACGAATTCCATCCCGGGACCCAGTAATAGGGAACCAGCGAGGAGGGCGGCACTTCAGCCGAACCTTCCATGCTGAACGCCAGTGGTGAGTCAGGGTCGGCAGGACGCTTAGGTTCGCTTACATCCTCGCCTGCCGTATTCGCCGTTCGACCGCTGAAGCGTATCGTATCGCGGTTTATCTTGTTCTCGAACATCCTGAAACCGGCCGTGGGGATATTCCTCCCGATGGGTTCAAAACCCGGGTTCGCCACGATCATGGAGGCGGCCACATCATCAAAGGTAAGCCACTTCTCCCACATGGCTTTACCAGCGATCATCATCATGTCCATGATGCGTCGCCAACTTTCAGGGATCGCTTCATCATAAGGGAACACCCTGTAGAAACGCTGCGCCCTGCCTTCATTGTTCACCAGGGTACCTTCAGATTCGGCAAAAGTCCCCACCGGGAGCAGGATATCGGCTTTCAGGGTGGTTTCATTTACCAGGTGATCAAGCACGATGACATTTTTACAGGTTGCGAAGGCCTGGTCAACAGCATCTTTTCCCGCCCTCCGGTACAGGTCATTCTCAAGGATGATCATGGTGTCGGCATTGCCGCCGGCAATTCGTGCGAACGCCTCATCAATATCTCCGCCTTCCAGCATGCCAAGTCCTACGCTGTTGCATTCGGGAAATAGCAGGCTGAGGAAACAAGGTCGGCCTGGCTTTGACAGCGACCAGGCGGCATCCGCCGCGGCACGCAGGATGGCTTCGCTGCCGCTGTGAATGCCGGAAATGATAAGCGGATTTTTTGCAGCCTTCAAGGCATCGCCGATCCTCAGGGCATGTTCCTGCAACTCCGCTGACAGTCCGGGAACTTCAGGCATCTCCGGATCAATACAATGGGCGACGGCAAATCCCAGCCTGGCGATGTCAGAAGGCGAAACATGGATGGCCAGTTCTGCAACGTCGTCCAGTTTAGTCTGAAAGGGCACGACAATGAATACAGGGCTTTTCTCATCCTGGGCGATATCCCGCTGGGCAGCGTCGTGCCATCTCGGGATCCCCGATCGTACTGCCTTTTCTATGGGCACGTTCCGCGAAGCCTGCCTCACGGCCAGCGCAACCATGGGAGCTGTATTGGTGAGATCCTCCCCCAGGATCAGAACAGCGTCGGCCTTCTCAATTTCTTTCAGCGACGGGGAGTGGGCCAATCCCTGCTGCATGATCTGCAAAGCCGACCGGGTGAGCAGGTATTCATTTTTTGAAACGCCATGGAAGAAATTTTCCCTGCCAACCATGGCCGAAAGGGCGAAGTTGGCCTCAAGGGGTGCACGCGGCGAGCCGATCCCGAGGATCCGCCCGTTGCCAGACAGCGCCGGCAACAGGGCCGACACAATACCATCCCCCTGCACGGCAACAGGTTCAGCATCTTTTGACGACCTTACCAGGACATGCCTGGGGCGCTTTTTGTCATTCACAAATTCATAGCCGAACCTTCCGCGGTCGCAAATGAAATAACCGTTTACTTCGCCGTTGTAGCGCGTCATGATACGGCGCAGTGTCCCGTACCGTTCACCGGCCAGGATGTTGCAGCCCACGCTGCAGTGGGTGCAAACCGACGGAGCGTTCGTAAGGTCCCATTTGCGCGTAAAATGCTGTTTGTGGGTCTTATCGGTAAATACCCCGGTTGGGCATACCTCAGCCAGATTTCCGCTGAATTCGCTTTCAAGGATCCCGTCCTCCTGTCTGCCGAAATAAACATGGTCGTGTGCCGAGAATACGTTTAAATCCTTTCCTCCCGCATAATCCTTGTAGAACCTCACGCACCGGTAACACTGGATGCACCGGTTCATCTCATGGCTGATAAAGGGCCCGAGATACTGGTTTTTATAGGTCCTTTTCGGGAATTCATTGCGCCGGTAATTGTGCCCTGTCATCACCGTCATGTCCTGCAGATGGCATTCGCCGCCTTCATCGCATACCGGGCAGTCGTGGGGATGGTTGAGCATGAGTCCTTCAATGATGGAGGCCCGGAATGCCTTTGCCTCCGGGTCCTCGATCGAGATGATCAGCCCGTTGCTCACGGCTTCCATGCACGACATGATGATCCTTCCCTTCAGGTCGTTTGGATCCCTGAATTTTTTTACCGCGCATTGCCTGCATGCCCCTACCGCCCCCATGGCCGGGTGATAGCAGAAATAGGGCAGGTTGAACCCAAGTGCAAGGCAGGTTTCGAGAAGGTTCCTGCCTGTTCGGACTTCAAACAACTTACCGTCAATTGATATGTGGCTCATGCCTTCCATGGACAGTGTTTTTCGTTGATATGCCTGGCAAAATCATCGTGGAAATACTTCAGCCCGCTTTGCAGTGGCTCCATCGCGCCCGGCGCATGGGCGCAAAATGTGTTTCCCGGGCCAAGATACACCGTATGATGTCGCAGGATATCCAGGTCTTTTTCAGTTGCCTTCCCATCCTCGAATGACTGGAGGATCTTCACGACCCAGGGAAGCCCTTCGCGGCAGGGCGTGCACCATCCGCAGCTTTCAAGGGCAAAAAAACGCTCCATGCTGAGGATGTAGGAAACCGGGCAGACCGTGTCGTCAAGAACGCTCATGGTGCCGGTACCCAGCCTGCTCCCTGCTTTTTGCATCGAGGCAAAGTCCATTTTCACGTCAAGCTGGTCCCCCATGATGAAATCCGTGGATGCCCCTCCCGGGATGACTCCCCGCAACTTGAATCCGGCGGTCATTCCGCCTGCATGTTCTTCGATGATCTCGCGCATGGGTGTGCCAAGCGGAAGTTCCCACAACCCCGGGTTCTTCACGCGTCCGCTTACGCCGAAAAGCTTTGTGCCGCCCTCCCCGGTCAGGCTGAGTGCTCTGAACCATTCGGCGCCATGTTCAACCAAGTGCGAGATCCAGCAAAGGGTCTCCACGTTGTTCACGATGGTAGGTTTTCCAAAAAGGCCGACAGTGGCGGGATAGGGCGGTTTTGCCCGGGGAATCCCCCTTTTTCCCTCGAGGGCATTGATCAGGGCGGTTTCTTCGCCGCAAATGTACCGGCCGGCGCTGGCGTGGACATGGATTTTAAGGTTGAACCCGCTCTTCAGGATATTCTCTCCCAGGTAACCTGCATCACAGGCTTCAGCTATGGCCTTTTTCAGGATGGACTCTGATTTTTTATAGGCCCACCGCAGGAAAATATACGCTGTTTCTGCCCCAATCGCATAGGAAGCGATGATCATCCCTGCGATCAACTGGTGCGGGTTCCCTTCCATGAGGTACCGGTCTTTGAACGCTCCGGGCTCCATTTCATCGGCATTGCAAATCAGGTACCTTGGACCGGGCACAGCCTCTGCCGATGGCACAAGCCCCCATTTTATACCGGCCGGGAAACCGGCGCCTCCGCGGCCAAGCAGGTTGGATGCTTTTACCAGGTCTGTGATACCCGGTGCCGACATCTCCTTCAGTGCTTTATGCACGGCGGAATAGCCCCCTTTCTCCGCGTATTCCTTCAGGGTAAGCGGGGCCTTGTCTTTTGATATATGGATGGTCAAGGGTCTCTCCATGGGGTTATTGAAATTCTGAAAGAAGTTGGTCTGCTTTTTCAAACGTCAGGTCGCTGTATAGGTTTTGGTCGATCATCATGGATGGGGCATGATCGCAGTCGCCGAGGCACGACACCGGAAGGAGCGTGAAACGGTTGTCGGCCGTGGTCTGTCCGAACCTGATGCCCAGTTTTGCGGCAACATGCTCATAAATTGATTCATATCCCATCACCAGGCAGCTCATGCTGTCGCAAATGAGGATCACATGCCTTCCCACCGGATGCCGGTAAAGGCGGCTGTAAAATGTTGCCACCCCGTCAACCTCGGCCCTCGACATACCCAGGAAATCGGCCACATCGCGGATCGCATCATCGGATATCCAGCTCCTGTGCGCCTGAACAATCTTCAACGCATCCACGCATGCCGCATGCGGGTAAGGATATAGCTTTATTTCATCCCTGATCTCTTGTTTTTCCTCCTCTGTAAGCATCTCGTTTTAGTCTCTTTATCAATTTGTTTACCTGTCAAGGTCCGCCAGCACAAAATCCATGGCCCCAAGAATCGCCAGCAGGTCGGGAACCGTATATCCCCTGCTGATCAAAGGCAGCATCTGCATGTGCGGAAACGACGGTGAGTGGATCCTTGTCCTGTACGATGACGTGCCGCCATCGCTTACAAGGTAATAGCCGTTGCTGCCCTTGGAGGCTTCGATGGGAACCATCGCCTCGCCTGCCGGGATCACAGGGCCCCACGTCACTCCCAGGAAATGGTTGATCAGGGTTTCGATGTCCTCCATGGTCCGCTCTTTCCTGGGAGGCGTCGCCAGCGGATGGTCCGACTTATAGTGCCCGGCAGGCATATTTTTGATGCATTGCCCGATGATCCGCAAACTCTGCCGCATCTCTTCCATCCGCACAAGCGCCCGGTCGTAACAGTCGCCGTTGCTTCCGAGCGGCACGTCGAATTCGAACTGTTCGATGCCTGAATAGGGACGCATCTTCCGGTAATCAAAATTGCACCCGGTGGCACGCAGCCCGGCGCCGGTGATGCCCCACTCAATGGCTTCCTTTGTGGTATAAGCACCTATTCCCACAGTTCGTGCTTTGAAAATGCTGTTCCGCATGATGACCCGGTCGTATTCTTTCAGCCTCCGCGGGAGATAATCAACGAATTCCTGCATTTTTTTCTCCCACCCGTCCGGCAGGTCCATGGCCACGCCGCCAATCCTGAACCAGTTCGGGTGCATGCGTCCGCCGGTGATGGCCGACACAAGGTCGAAAACGCGTTCCCTGTCGTTGAAGGTGAAGAAAACCGGCGAAAGCTGCCCCATGTCCTGGGCAAACGTGCCAAGCCAAACCAGGTGGCTGGCAATGCGGAAGAGCTCGCTCATCATGATCCGGATCACCTTCGCCCGGTCGGGCAGCTCAATTCCGGCAAGTTTTTCAACAGAAAGCAGGTAAGCCAGGTTGTTCATCACGCCGCCGAGGTAATCAATGCGGTCGGTGTAAGGGATGAAGGTATGCCACGACTGTCGTTCACCCATTTTTTCCGCACCCCTGTGATGGAACCCAATGTCGGGGACGATGTCAACGATATCTTCGCCATCCAGTTGCAGGATGAGCCTCAGGAGCCCGT
>JBBQUQ010000005.1:0-62991 GCA_038212325.1 Bacteroidales bacterium | reverse complement strand
GTTAGCAGGCCGAAGACAACCTGCGTACAATCCGATCTCTTTTCTTTGCTGTAACCAAACTTGCGCAATTCGCCCAGATCCTCACGCGTGCTCTCAAAACGCAGGGTTGTCAAATCATAGAGCACGATGTCAACATTGATACTGAAAAGGTCCTTCTTGTAAGAATACAGCGATTGTTCGATTTGATCTTTGTGAGCGGACAGAATATCCAGACTGCGATAAATATGATGTAGTGCAAGGTCATGATCAACCATTACCGGATAAAATTTTTCAATCCACCGGTCATACAAGGCAAGTTTTGAAACTGGTTTAACGAACCGCGATGTGATCAAGGTGAACAGGATTTTCTTCAAATCCAATGACAGTTTTTTATGACTGGTGGCAATCTCAGAAATAACTTCATTGATCCCCAGAGATTCCATCAAACGATCCAGAACCAGCAAGGACCCATAAATGTAAGCGTTATCAATATCAATATGTTTCGCCAGGTCTATAACTTGAATC
The DNA here is from genome assembly GCA_038212325.1 of Bacteroidales bacterium. Taxonomy (GTDB): domain Bacteria; phylum Bacteroidota; class Bacteroidia; order Bacteroidales; family FEN-979; genus CAIVAT01. Next base: position 62,487 of record JBBQUQ010000005.1, on the reverse strand, counting down.
GTGTCCAAATGCTTACTGATCGCCTCGGAAAGCTGAGTCAGTTTGTTGTCTTCAACACGGCCTAATGAAAGCAGGGTGCGCTGTTTAACCTTGCCATCCTGCCGGAATGACTCCACCAGATGATAATAAGCGTCGCCTCTTTTGTTTTTTGTTGTCCGGATGTACATACTCCTGTGTTTTACGACACAAAAATACATCAACAAATAGTTAATTCGACTATTAACAATCATTTTGTTAATAAAGTGTCCACTACATTTTTTTAAAATGAAAAATCCTTACTCAACTTCATGCTGAATATCAATGTGTTATCAATGCGGGTTGAGCGAAAAAGACAATCTGCTGTCAAACTCGGGAATTACCATGAATTAGGTTTACCCGTCGCACAGTCCATCCCGTCGCCTGAACATTACCTGCCGTTACTCTATGTTCTTGCCCTGAAAACTGAAGAAGAATCGGCAACTTTTTTTAATGAGAAAACGGTGATGGGGTCAATTTCGATGACCTCGGTAAAGATAGCACAAATCTAAAATGGCAAAATGCAAAATGCAAAATGGCAAAAATAAGTCCGTTTTACTATTTTACCATTTTACCATTTTACCATTTTACCATTTTACATTTGCATTTTCCGCTCAAGTTCACGCAGATTCTCCAGTTTTTTCTTTTGCAGGAAACTGTGAATATCCCCCAAATGTTCCTTCACCCGTTTGTGGCCGAATTCAAAAACCTTATTCACCAGCCCGTCGAGGAAGTCACGGTCGTGCGACACCAGGATCATGGTGCCGTCGTAATCCTGGAGGGCGCTCTTCAGGATGTCTTTGGTTTTGAGGTCAAGGTGGTTGGTTGGCTCATCGAGGATGAGCAGGTTGACCGGCTCGAGCAGCAGTTTTATCATGGCGAGGCGCGTGCGTTCACCCCCTGAGAGCACCTTTACTTTGTTGGAAGAAATATCACCGCCAAACATGAAGGCTCCGAGGATATCCCTGATCTTCGCGCGGATATCACCCTTGGCTGCATCGTCGATGGTTTGGAACACGGTTATTTCTTCGTCGAGCATCGAAGCCTGGTTCTGGGCAAAGTAGCCGATCATGATGTTGTGTCCGATGGTGAGCGCGCCGGTATACCCCATTTCGCCCATGATGGCCCTGACGAGGGTCGATTTCCCTTCACCGTTCTTGCCGACAAAGGCAACCCGTTCGCCCCGCTCGATGCTGAGAGAAACATCTGAAAACACCTGGTGATCGCCGTAGCTTTTCGACAGTCCGCCAAGGATCAGCGGGTAGCTTCCCGACCGGGGCGATGGCGGAAATTTGAGCCGGAGGGCCGAAGTATCCTCTTCGTCGATCTCCACCATTTCGAGCTTTTCCAGCATTTTCACCCTCGACTGAACCTGCAGTGTTTTGCTGTAGGTGCCTTTGAACCGCTCGATGAACTCTTGCGTTTCGGCGATCATTTTTTGCTGCTCGTCAAACTTTTTCTGCTGCTGCTGGCGCCGTTCCAGCCGGAGTTGCTGGTAGGTGGTGTAGTTGACCTTGTAATCATAGATCCGACCCATGGTGACCTCGATGGTGCGGGTGGTGAGATTGTCGACAAAGGCCCGGTCGTGCGAGATTACGATCACCGCCTTGGCGCTGGTGATGAGGAACTCCTCCAGCCATTGCACCGACTCTATGTCCATGTGGTTGGTGGGCTCGTCGAGCAGGATGAGGTCGGGTTTTTTCAGCAGGATCTTGGCCAGTTCTATGCGCATGCGCCAGCCACCGCTGAATTCTCCTGTGGGACGGTTGAAATCAGTGCGCAGAAAACCCAGCCCGATGAGTATCTTTTCAATTTCGGCATCGTAGTTGACCTCACCGATGGAGTAAAATTTTTCGCTCAGGTGCGACACTTCCTCGATGATGCCATAATACTCTTCCGATTCATAGTCTGTGCGGGTCGAAAGCTGATTGTTAAGCTCTTCAATCCGTTCTTTCATGCCGAAAACTGACGCGAAGGCCTGGGAGGCCTCCTCAAATACGGTTCGGCTGTCGACCGTTAACAGGTGTTGCGGCAGGTAAGCGATAACGGTTCCTTTGGGCGAAGATACCCGACCGCTCGTAGAAGGCCTCTCCCCGGCAAGGATTTTCAGCAAGGTCGATTTGCCAGCGCCGTTCTTGCCCATCAGGGCGATGCGGTCTTTTTCGTTGATGACAAACGAAACGTTCTTAAACAGGGTGGTTCCTCCGAACTCAACGGTAAGGCCTTCGGCTGCGATCATATTTGAAAATTACAGAAACAACAGAATTTGATTGATTTGGGGGTTCAATTAACTTTAATATAACCTGTTCCGCTGTTCACGGATCCTTTCATCGGTAACATAGTCATCATATTCCATCCGCTTGTCGATCATTCCTTTTGGCGAAATTTCGATGATGCGGTTGCACACGGTTTGAATGAAAGCATGGTCATGCGACGACATCAGAATGTTGCCCTTGAATTTCATCAGCGTATTGTTGAATGCCTGGATCGATTCGAGGTCGAGGTGGTTCGTCGGTGTGTCGAGCATCATCACATTGGCATTGCGGATCATCATCCGGGCGATCATGCAGCGCACCTTTTCGCCTCCCGAAAGTACATTGGCCTTTTTAAAAATCTCTTCGCCCGAGAATAGCATTTTGCCAAGGTATCCGCGCAGATAGTTTTCGGTTGTGTCGGCTGAATACTGCCCGAGCCAGTCCATCAGGTTCCTGTCGGTCTGGAAAAGCTTTTCGTATTCAAGCGGCAGGTAGACCTTGGTGATTGTCTGGCCCCATACATAGGTTCCGGTGTCGGGCTGGTCATGACCCTTGATGATCTCGAACAGGGCAGTCATGGCCCTGGTATCCCGGGAAAGGAAGATGATTTTATCCTCCTTCTGCATCGTGAAGCTGAGGTTTTTAAACAGCAGGGTGCCGTCGACCGTTTTACTCAGGCCGTTAACCTCCAGGATCGTGTTGCCCGGTTCGCGGTCGGGGGTGAAGATGATGCCCGGGTATTTTCGGGTCGAGGCCCTGATCTCTTCGATGTTGAGCTTTTCGATCATCTTTTTGCGGCTGGTCGTCTGTTTCGACTTCGATGCATTGGCGCTGAACCGGGCGATGAACTCCTGGAGCTCCTTCTTGCGTTCCTCCGCCTTTTTGTTCTGCGCCATTTGCTGGCGAAGGGCCAACTGGCTTGATTCGTACCAGAAGGTATAATTTCCGGGGAACTGCTGCACCCGTCCAAAGTCGATGTCGACGATGTGGGTGCAAATCGAGTCGAGAAAATGCCGGTCGTGCGACACGACAAGCACGGTGTTGTCAAAGTTGGCGAGATAGCCTTCGAGCCAGTTCACTGTTTCAAGGTCGAGGTCGTTGGTGGGCTCGTCGAGCAGGAGGTTGTCGGGCTTGCCGAAGAGCGCCTGGGCCAGGAGCACCTTCACCTTGTCCCTGCCGTTGAGCTCGCGCATCATCTTTCCGTGAAGGTCCTCTTTGATCCCCAGTCCGCTCAGCAGGCTGGCTGCATTGCTTTCGGCATTCCAGCCATCGATGGCGGCAAATTTTTCTTCCAGCTCCGATGCCCGGTTTCCATCCGCTTCCGAAAAATCGGCCTTGGCATAGAGGGTATCCTTTTCATTCATGATGCTCCACAATTCGGAATGTCCCATCAGCACCGTGGTGAGTACCAGGAAGTCGTCAAATTCGGCATGATTCTGTTTTAGCACCGACAGCCGTTCGCCGGGGCCGAATGTAACGGACCCTGTGGTATTGTCCATCTCTCCATAAAGCATTTTCAGGAATGTGGATTTCCCGGCGCCGTTGGCCCCGATGATCCCGTAGCAATTGCCGGGGGTGAACACCATGTTTACATCCTGGAACAGGATGCGCTTGCCAAACTGGATACCCAGGTTAGAGACTGTAATCATTTAATTGTATGTTTGTTATGTGATGGGAAATGTTGCCCCGAAAAAGGGTGCAAAGGTACACATTTTTCTGGGATCCGGAGGCCTGTATTGCGGAATGAAAAAAGACAAATGAAAAACACTTTTGAGTCAATCCTTGCAGCAGCGCACCGAAAACCCGTTGGTCTTCAGGTTGAAGTTCCGCTTCAGTTCCCCGTTGTTGGCATCGAGGATATAGTTCCAGGCACTGACGGAGGCCGTGTCGGTGGAAGACCAGAAATAGCCTACGTTTCCAAGTGAATAGTACGTCCCATAGTTGATGCGGTAACCGCCCGGAATCCCTGCGAATCCACTGGAATTGGTCGCCCCGGTATTTGGCGCAAACCAGAGACCGGTACCTCCTTCGATGGTGCCTGGTGATTTCATCTTCCCGCCGGCAACATTGACGCCACCAAGGGAATCACCAAGCGCCGCCCATTCAGCGCCGGAGGGCACATGCCAGCCCCCGGGACATAACCCGCGGCTGTCGTTCAGGGCTTGCCAGTTGTAAAGGTTTCCATAAACAGTCTCATTGGGAGCCTGGTTATCATAGATGCAATATGCCCCGGTGGTAAGGGTTTTCCATTGTGTATCAGGGGTCACCTTCGGGATGGGATCACCATTTCGATAGTGGGTTACCATGAGGTTTTTCATCAACCACAGCTTCAGGCCAACCCTGAAAACCGGGTATTTGTTGCCATCGATGTCGACGATTGGGGCATAGGTTACCGCTTTTAACGTGGTGAATGACCGGGTGTTGCCATAAGCCGTTCCCTGGCTGTTGGTGGCAAACGCCCTGACATAATAAAGAGTATTGGTGTCGAGGTCAGTTACCTGGCTTGTAAAATGGCCTGATCCGGCACTGTCATCCGTTTTGGCATCGGCGATTGTTGGTTCCGGTGATTTGCTCCAGCAAACTCCGCGCAGGGTTACAGGCGAACCGCCGTCGGAGGTGACCGTTCCGCCACCGGAAGCAGAATTTTGAAGGATGGCTGTTACAATATCTGTGGTCACAGAAGGGATAGCAGGATTGTCGACCACGGGATCTTCATTTTTTTCTGAACATCCTGTGACGGACAGGAGGACTATGCCCATCAATGCAGTGGGAACAATGAATCTTTTAAGTATGGCCATGACGGATGTTTTGATGTTTGTAAAGATACGAAAATCGAATCCGGTCTCGAAAAAACGCATGCATATTTTGATTTATCCGGGCAATGTGGTACTTTTGTACGTCTCATTCCGGCCATATGAAAACAATCGTTTATAAGCCGACCCTTCTAAAAAGTTACAGGCGCCTGTTCAGTTGCCTGATGTTCTACAATTAATATTTCCGAGGCCTTGTTTTATTGTGCGATTCCTGAGAACTTCAGCGTCTTTGCGGACACGAAGAAATAACCGCAAAGGACTCACCGGAGGCACAAAAGCGCACAAATGGCATACAGAAGTTTTCGGAAATATATTTTAACCAACTGTCATTCAGGTTTATTCCCCAAGAGATACGTCATGTTTGAAAAGATAACCGCACATACTGCAATGCCATTGAGGCCCGCAAGCACAGAGGGTAATTTTTACCAGCCGGTAAAAAATCCGATAGGCCCCGGCATGAATGAACGGATCAGGAAACTCCGCAAACTCAGTGTTGAAACCCAGCCATCGCTGTCTGTTGAACGTGCCCTGCATGAAACGGCTTTCTACAAGGAGCATTATGGAACATGTTCTATCCCGGTGTTGCGTGCAATGACGTTTCTTGACCATTGCCTGAAAAAGACCATCTACCTGGGCGAAGGCGAACTGATTGTTGGGGAACGTGGGCCTGCACCCAAGGTAGTGCCGACCTTTCCTGAACTGACCTGCCACAGCGTTGAAGATTTTCATGTGCTGAACACCAGGGATATGCAACGGTATACCATCAGTCAAACCGACATTGACATCTATGCAAAGGAGGTGATCCCTTACTGGGCAGGCAAGACCCAGCGCGAGCGGATCTTCAGCCATGTTCCGCCGGAATGGACGGCGGCCTATGAGGCTGGGCTTTTCACCGAATTCATGGAGCAACGGGCACCAGGGCATACCGCACTTGATGGAAAGATCTACCGGAAGGGAATGCTGGATTTTAAAAATGAGATCACGGCGAACCTGGCATCGCTTGACTTCCTGAATGATCCGGAGGCCACCGATAAGTCGGAACAATGGAAAGCTATGGACATTGCCTGCGATGCGGTGATCGTTTTTGCAGAACGTCATGCAGCACTGGCTGATACCCTGGCTGAGGAGGAGTTTGATCCGGCCCGCAGGGCCGAATTGAAGAGGATCGCCGAAGTTTGCCGGCGGGTTCCGGCACACGCACCGCGGAATTTTTGGGAAGCCATCCAGATGTACTGGTTCGTTCACCTGGGCACCATTACCGAACTGAACGGCTGGGATGCGATGAACCCCGGCCATTTCGACCAGCACCTCGCCCTGTTTTATGAGCGGGAAATTGCAGCAGGATCACTATCGAGGCACGAAGCCAAAGAACTTATCTCCTGTTTCTGGATCAAGGTCAATAACCATCCCGCGCCCCCGAAGGTCGGCATTACCGCGCGGGAGAGCGGCACCTACAACGATTTCACCAACATCAATATCGGTGGGGTAAAGGGCGACGGTAGCGACGGCACCAGCGAGGTTTCCTATATCATGCTTGAAGTGATCGAAGAGCTCCATATTCTGCAGCCGGGGAACTCAGTGCACATCAGTGCAAAAACACCGGATAAATTCCTGCATGCTGCCGCGCACGTGATACGCCAGGGGCATGGTTATCCCTCGGTTTTCAATCCCGACATCTACATCCTGGAAATGCTGCGCCAGGGAAAATCGCTGAACGACGCACGCGAAGGGGGCTGCAGCGGATGTATCGAAGTGGGTGCATTCGGCAAGGAGGCTTACCTGCTCACAGGTTACCTTAATGTTCCGAAAATCCTTGAAATTACCCTCAACAACGGAATTGACCCTGTTACAGGGAAAGCGGCAGGGACCGAAACGGGTGATCCACGTTTGTTTGCAACGTATGACGAGATGTATGCGGCCTTTTTAAAGCAGCTGAATTACGTTGTGGGCCAGAAAATGAGGGTGAGCAACTACATTGACCGGATGTTTGCAAAATATGCTCCTGCGCCATTTCTTTCAGTGGTTATCGACGACTGCATCGCCAAAGGCAGGGATTATTATGACGGTGGTCCGCGATACAATACCAGCTATATACAATGCTGCGGGTTGGGAACGGTGACCGACAGCCTGGCTGCGATGAAAAAGCATGTTTTTGAAAAGAAAACCTTCGGCATTTCCAGGCTCCTCGATGCGGTATCAAAAAATTTTGGAGGGGAGGAGGTGCTGCGCCAGACGATCATCAACCGGACCCCGTTTTTCGGGAATGATGATGATTATGCCGACGAGATTGCTGTGAAGGTTTACGACGACCTGGTTGAGGCCATCGACGGGAAGCCCAATATCAAGCCGGGAGGGAAGTACCACCTGAACATGCTTTCGACCACCTGCCATGTCTATTTCGGCAAAGTGATGGGAGCGACACCCAACGGCCGCCTGGCTGGCAAATCAATATCCGACGGAACCTCTCCATCTCATGGCGCCGATACCCATGGGCCCTCATCGGTGGTGAAATCGCTGACAAAGCTCGACCATGTAAAATCTGGCGGGACCTTGCTCAACCAGCGGTTTCTTCCCAGCCTGATGAAAAAAGAGGAGGACGTTAAAAAGCTGGGCCAGCTGGTCAGGAGTTATTTCACCCTGGGCGGACACCACATTCAGTTTAACATTGTAGATACAGCCACCTTGCTGGCGGCACAGGCCTGCCCTGAAGATTACCGCGACCTGCTTGTCAGGATGGCCGGGTACAGCGATTATTTCAACGACATGAATGCAGATTTGCAGCAGGAGGTTATTGAACGGACTGAGAATGATGTGTTTTGAGTTGGAAATATGGGAATGACGAATATGGGAATGGGATGACCGGAGGATTGATTTTTGATATAAAGCGCTACGCGATCAACGATGGCCCGGGCATCCGGCTGGTGGTCTTTTTCAAGGGCTGCAACCTGCGTTGTGCCTGGTGCCATAACCCGGAAGGCATCACGGCAAAGCCCGAGAAACTTTACACGCCGGCAAAATGCATCAGCTGCGGCACCTGTGTGGCCGTTTGCCCGGAACAGGCCATCGCCCTTACCGCTCACGGCATAGCCACCGACATGGCACGTTGCACGATGTGCGGCAGGTGCGCCGAAGTGTGTCCCACAAAGGCGATTGAGATGTCGGGAAAGTCGATGACGGTTGCCGAAATCATGGATGTCATTGAAAAAGAGCGGATATTTTTCGATCAGTCGGGGGGCGGCGTCACGTTTTCAGGGGGAGAACCGCTTGTCTATTCGGAGATGTTGATTGAACTGCTTGACGAATGCGGTAAAAAGGGAATTCACCGTGCGGTGGATACGGCTGGTCATGCAAGTCGGGAGATCATGCAGGAAGTTGCAAAACGGACCGACCTGTTTTTATATGACCTTAAGATCATGGATGAAGATCTGCATGAACAGTGGACCGGCGTGAAAAATGACAGGATATTCGCCAACCTCAGAACCCTCGCTGCCACAGGGGCTCACATCATTATCCGGATTCCCCTGGTTGCCAGGATCAATGATGACGAAGAAAACATCAGGAAAACTGCAGAATTCATCAGCTCCCTCCCGGGGAAAATCCCGGAGGTTCACCTGTTGCCTTACCATGCCATTGCCCGGCACAAGTATGCGAAGCTCGGAAGGGGAGAAGAATTTGCATTCATGGAAGAACCCGGCAAACAATCACTTAAGAGGTCGATCATTTTGTTCGCATCGTATGGGATCATTGCCCAGGCGGGCGGGTAACCCGGTGAAAATCATTGCAAATGCCATTGGCACCGGCGAGTTGCTCCGGAAGATGTGGCCAGGTCTTTATGGGGTTCACGCCCGGTGGCAAGGGTATGCGAGTATTTTCTAAATTTATCGTCCGGATAATTATCTTTGCACCATCTACCAAACCATCCTCTCATGAAAAACCTGTTTTTATTCTTAATTATGCTGGTTGTCGGCCAGTCGGTTCAGGCCCAGCAGCAGGCCAGCAATGAGACAGACGTACAACTGATCAAAAAAACCATCCAGACAGCTTATGTCGAAGGCCTCCAGAACGAAGGCGATACGATGAAAATCAACCAGGGATTCCATCCCGGGTTTGAACTGCTTAGCCCGGGTAAAAATGGTGAATTGGAAAAATACAGCTTAACGGAATGGAAAACCAAAATAAAAGCCCGCCTTGCCTCAGGAAAATTGCCGAGGAAAGCCGATGAGCGGATTTCAGTGAAATTCCTATTCGTGGATGTAACAGGGAATGCAGCTACGGCCAAATTCGAATTTTATGTTGGCACGAAACTGACTTTTGTTGACTACCAGTTTTTATACAAATTCGGTGATGACTGGAAAATCGTCAGCAAGATATATTACAAGTATTAACCAAAGCATAAACTGAGGTCGTATCGCTCATCATGCAGATGGAGGATGACCTGTTCACCATTTTTGGTTATGGCATATCAGGGAAGGATTTGATCCTGATCCTAAGAAATTTACCTGAAGCCAGATATGTTCGGATTTGAAATACTTAATGTTGGCTCTATCATTTTCTTTTCCGGGAACGGGCACATCGCACCAGGCGACTGTTATTTTTAATGTGGCAAGTTTGCCGGCGTCCATTTACCTGCTTGTTGTACACACCGAGGAAATTACGCTGACCAGGAGGGTGATTATCAACAGGTAGCCTGTGTTGGTGGTTACGGGATAACCCCATTAGCTTTCCCCATCACCATGATCCGTTCATAATCAGCCGTGCGTCCCGATTTTTCATATGCAAAAAGCAGCGCCTTGAAGGCATCCTCATAGGTGTGGTTGAACGTAAGTACCTTTTCCCATTGCCGGATGCCCTCTTCCTGCCGGGAATGGTTGAAGTAAAGCAATCCGAGGTTGAAGTAGGCATGTTCGTAACGGGGGTTGATGCGAATCTCCTCAAGGAAGTATTTTTCAGCATCGGCAGGCCGGTTCGTGTTCATGCAGATGAGCCCGGTGTTGCTGTTGGCCATGGGTTCCCTGGGATTTATCTTCAGTGCTTGCCGGAATAACGGTTCTGCTTTGGTCATATCGCCTGCAAGAAAATACATGGCGCCCAGGTTGTTGTAATTAAAGGCATGGGAGGGCGATGAATCCACAGCATTATGCCAGAAAGCAAACCGATCTTTGAAATTCAGGGTGTGAAGGAAACTCACAATGCAGAAAACCAGACAGACACCAATAATGGAAGCGACAGGCATGAAGTGTGAAAAATCGGTGTTCTTAACCGGTTTGCATCCCATCATGAAGAGCAATATGGCAGGCAGGGAAAGATACATGCGATGCTCCGAGAAATTCGGTATCTGTTGGTTGACTGAAACAAATGACGGAAGCAGGAATGCCAGGAACCAGAGAATACAAAAGATATAATAAAACCATGCCTTCGGCTTTGTGATAGTTGCCAGGAAAATCAGTATCCCGATTGCAGCAATCCCAAGAAAGAGCGACACCTTCATGTCGGTCAGGATCGGGAACACCGACAGGTCGACTGGAAAAAGCCCTTTCCCAAGGAAGGGCAGTACAGCAGGCAAGCTCCTTGCAACAGACAGAAGCTGATAGGAGAGGGTGGCTCCATGTTCGCCCCCAAGGGCGTGGTACCTGACGATGGCCCATGTCGCGGTGAGAACCATCCAACCAGCCAGGGGAATAGTAAAGAGTTTGAGCGGGGTGCGGCAAATAAATGCACTGTAAAATACAATCAGAAAAGGAAGGACAATGGCATTTTCCTTGGTGAGCAGCGCAAGCAGGTAAAACATCAGGTGAAGCAGTAGATGTCGGTTGCTGTTGCTTTTCAAAAATTTGATCCAGGAGAGGAATGATGCGAGGATCAGGATGGCGAGAAGAGAGTCATTGCGTCCCGGAACCCATGCCACGGCCTGAACCACCATCGGATGAGCCAGGAATAGCATTGCGAAGAGAAAGGACCTCACCCGGTCTGCCCCGGTTTCGATAAAAAACAGGTAGAGAAGGAAAACGGCCAGGATATGGTAGAAGATGTTAGCAACATGAAACATTGCGAAGTTACCCCGTCCGATCATCGCATCGGCCATGAAGGTGAGTGTAAGAAGGGGCCGGTAATAAAATCCACTGCCGGATGGGGAGTGAAAAACATCTTCGCTGAATGCCTTCCCCAAAAAGGTTAACGACCTCAGCTTGTCCATGCTATTCAGGATCAGGCTTTGATCATCAAGGTAGGTGTAGTGGAAACTGATGGATTGCCCATAGAGTAAAAAAGCTGCGATCGCGAACCAGATCAGCGGAAGCCCCTTGCTGAGAAGTTTGGGAGAGTTTTTGGCCTTGACCATGATACAACCTTTTATAATCTGCAATATGCCATTGAAAGAAGGATGCAAATATATATTACCTCACGGATTAATTGAATGAGAAACTGATTATTTGAATTTCCTTTTTTATTGCAGTATATTTGCCAAAAAACGCCCTCTATGAAAACAGGAAAAATTTACCTTGGTCTTTATGCAGTCGTTGCTGCTTTTATCTTAAGTTCATGCGGTTCGCCGGTCACCCTGACCAGTTGGAAGAACCCGGACAATAAATCGCAGATTTCAAACGTGGTTGTCATGCCGTTGTTCGACAAACTGGAGTACATGAAGCCATTTGAGCAAACGATGGATGCCTATTTTATGAAACAAGGGCTCAAGGCCATAGGTTCGCTTGATTTTTTAAACCCGAACATCAAATACCCGATTGATGACATCAAGCGCAAATGTGACAGCCTGGGCGCTGATGCGATTCTCGTTTTCGTTTACAAGGGTACCGATAAAACGGAGAGCTATGTTCCTCAGACCACTTATGTCACCGGCGGATACGGTGGCTATTGGGGTGGCGGCTACTGGGGTGGCGGATATTACGGTGGCGGCTATTACGGTGGCGGCGGATATTATGGCAACACCGTTTCAACCGGTGGGTACTGGACCACTACTGCTGTTGTAAACCTGCGGGCAAGCCTTTATATCAAGGGTTCAAAAGATGCCGTATGGACCGGCGATATCACGGTTACCGATCCCCAGTATATTGATCAGTCGGCCTTGGGCATTGCCCAGTACATTTATGCTGACTGGAAGAAATACGGCCTGGTGAAAGTGGCTGCAAAATAAGGACGCAGGCAATGCAGGCAATGAAAACAATGCAGGCAATGCAGGGGGTAGTTTTAAACTCAGCCCGAACAGAATTTTTAGCGTTGTGATTTTGGTAATTTCAAATTGTTTCCTGTTATTGGAAAAATTCTAAATAACATATCGTCCTGTATCCTTCCCATGGAAGCAGGACGATGTTTTTTATTTACCTTTATGGATCTGAATTCAGTTGATGTATGCTGTTAGATTTCATTAAAGATCTTCGCCGGCGCGACCACAAGCCGCGTTTAGGCGGGCTCGACATCCTGAAGTATATCGGGCCGGGATTGCTTGTCACAGTCGGATTTATCGATCCGGGGAACTGGGCATCGAATATTGCCGCCGGCTCGGAGTATGGGTATGAGTTGCTCTGGATGGTCACGCTTTCAACCGTAATGCTGATCATCCTGCAGCATAATGTGGCGCATCTTGGCATTGCCACCGGGCTCTGCCTGTCGGAGGCGGCAAACAAGCACACCCCGCTGTGGGTGTCGCGTACCGTACTCATTTCAGCCATGGGCGCCTCCGTCTCGACTTCGCTGGCCGAGATACTTGGCGCTGCGGTGGCGCTCAACATGCTCTTCGATATCCCGATCCCGGCGGGTGCCATCATGGCTTTCGTGTTGGTAATTATCATGTTGTTTACCAATTCATACCAGAAAATTGAGAAATTCATCATCGCCTTCGTCTCCATCATCGGGCTCTCCTTTTTATACGAGCTTACGCTGGTCGATATCAACTGGGTGCAGGCGGGGATCGGCTGGGTGAAGCCAAGTCTTCCGCAGGGATCGATGATCATTGTGATGAGTGTACTTGGCGCAGTGGTAATGCCCCACAACCTGTTTCTCCACTCCGAGATCATACAAAGCCGCCAGTGGAACCTGGAAGATGAAAAAGTGATCAAGCGCCAGATGGATTATGAGCTTTTCGATACCCTTTTCTCCATGGTCATCGGATGGGCCATCAACAGCGCGATCATCCTGCTGGCAGCGACAGCCTTTTTTACAAACCACATCCCTGTAAACGAGCTGCAGCAGGCCGAAAGTATCCTCAGGCCGCTCCTGGGAAACAATGCCGCTGTCGTGTTTGGTGTTGCCCTGCTGTTTGCCGGCATCGCATCAACCATCACCTCGGGGATGGCCGGTGGCAGCATTTTTGCCGGAATATTTGGTGAACCGTTTGATATCCACGACAGCCATTCACGCCTGGGAGTGCTGATTTCACTGGTCATCGCTCTGCTCATCATTTTTGTGATCAGCAATCCCTACCAGGGGCTGATCATCTCACAGATGATGCTCAGCATACAATTACCATTTACCATATTCCTGCAGATCTACCTTACGTCGTCGAAAAAGGTGATGGGGAAATATGTGAATGCTCCCACTACCAAAATTATGCTGCTGGTTGTCGGAGGGGTTGTTGTTTTCCTGAATATTAAGTTGCTGTTCAGCTTCTTATAAGTACACGGGATGTACTTGCCTCGATGAGCGGGCAGGCAAGCGGACAAGCGGACAAATTTTCAAATCAGTATCAGATGCCTTCGAACCGTAAGATTTACCTGGCTTTTTTCATCCTCCTGGCAATGTCGACGCTGGTTCGTGGATTTATCGCTGGCTTTATCGAGTTGGGAAACGACGAAGTCTATTACTGGACCTATGCAAAATTTCCTGCACTCAGCCATTTCGATCATCCGCCGATGGTGGGGCTTGTGATACAATTTTTTACGCTCAACCTCGCATTCTCCGGCGAATTTTTTATACGGCTGGCTGCCGTGGTGCTGGGAACCTTGAGCACCGCGATGATGTTCCTGATAGGGAGGCAGATCAGGAATCCGCTCACAGGCCTATACGCCGCCCTGCTTTTTACCGCTTCATTTTACGGGTTTGTTCTTGCCGGAACGTTTATCCTCCCCGATTCACCCCAGGTATTTTTCTGGCTGCTGACCCTGTTCCTCCTGCTGAAATCATTGCCCGACCGCAGCCGGTCGCCGAAAAGCAGGCTTCTGCTATTGCTGGCCGGCGCCACAGCCGCGATCGCGCTGCTGTCGAAATACCATTCCATATTTCTGTTCTCCGGTGTTTTCTTTTACATGCTATTTTACAATCGCCGGTGGTTCAGGGCGAAAGAGACTTATGGCGCGCTGTTCTTAGCATTGTTACTATGCGCTCCCGTGCTCATCTGGAATATTGAAAATAATTTCATCAGCTTCACATTTCACGAAAACAGGGTCAGCATCACAGATTCCGGGTTGAAGCCGCAATATTTTTTAACGGAGGTTGCCGGACAGTTTTTTTACAATAACCCTGTAAATGTATTGATCATCCTTTCCTCCCTGGCGGCACTGATCCTGGGCAGGCAATTCCTGCAGGCCGAATACAGGCAAATTATCCTTTGGACCAGCGTTCCCCTGGTTTTGGTATTCACCTCCTTTTCGCTTTTCCGCAGCACCCTGCCCCACTGGAGCGGTCCGGGCTACCTGGGTTTCATGCTGCTTGCTGCCGCTTACCTGGCGGAGCCCAAACGCAGGGATGCCCGGATACGGCTTGTTCCCTGGCCACTTGCACTATCCGTGTCCTTCCTGGCGCTTGTTGTGGTCGCTTCGGTCGCCCAGATCAGGTTCGGATGGGTTCCACTCACGAGGTGGAACGTACATGACCCTACCTGCGACATGACTGGCTGGAGACAGTTGGGGGAGAAGTTTACCCCGGTTGCAAAAAGAGATGAAGATCAATCGATTATGCAAAAAGGATCGCCGATCCTGACCTTCAGATGGTTTCCTGCAGCCAACATAGACTACTATGTCGGCACGCCATGCGGCATGCCCGTATATGCGACAGGAACCCTGGAGCGTATTCATAAGTATTACTGGATCAATCAGCTTCGCGGCAACCTGAAACCGGGCTCCGATGCCTATTATATTGCCCTGAGCGACGATTACCAGGATCCGGTTGCCTTATACGGAGCGTTGTTCGATACAATCGTGGCGGCCGATACCCTCATTCTGACCCGGAAACATGATACGGTGCGGAAAGCATTTGTTTTCAGGCTCCTGGATCTGAAAAGCGAGATGGTCTTTAAATGAAAATCACCTCTGCCTGAGGTCGGGAAGGACTATATTCGCATTTTTCCGCCAGGATTCAAGCAAGGCTTTGTCGATGGAGAATCCAATGGATTGGGCCCTGGAACCATTTTCATATGCTTTGGCGTAATCCAGTTTTAAGGCGTATACAACTGCACGGATATAATATGCCTCCTTGTAATCGGGCGATAATTCGAGCGTTTTCGCAAGGTAATTCAAAGAACTGTCATAGTTTTGATTTTTGTAATAGGCCACCCCCAGATTGAAATTGCCATTTTTATCATTTGGCCTGTAACTCAGGTAATGTCGGAAATCAGCAATGCCACTGTCGTATTTACTGAACCTGTCGGTATATAGTATGCCCCTGTCGAGATAGGTATCAACGCTCTGAGGATTTATCCTGAGGGCAGACGAAAACTCCCTGAGAGCCTGGTCGTACATGGCCAGATTCCGGTAAACTGTTCCCCGGTTTAGGTTGAGCTTGTATTGGGTGGAATCAATTTTAAGTCCATCGTCACAGTCCTTAAGGGCTTTATCAAACTGTTTGTACTGGATGTACATGAAGCTTCGGTTAATGTATGCCGACATGCACGACGGGTTTTTCTGCATCACATCTGTCCACAGGGAGACGCTGTCGGCCCACACTTTTGTCCTGTTCCAGGTCAGGATGCAAAATAGCAGGATGACCCCCATGCCAGTGTAGTTCAGTGCCTTTTTAGCTCCCTGCGATGTCAACCTGTTGCGAAGATGAATGAAGAGGGCTGCGATTGTAAAAAACAACCCAATGTATGGAATATAGGAATAACGTTCTGCCACAATTGCACGTCCCACAGGGAGAAACTGTAGTACTGGAAAAATCACCCCGAGGAAAAAGAGAATTCCGAAAGGTATGGCTGGAAATTTTTTCCAGGTTTTCAGGATGATGATGAACAGGACAATCAGAATTACCGGGGAAAGGTAAATATAGAAAGGAACACCGCCACCGGGGGTGACCGGGTATTCATACAGGCAAGTGAGACCGACAGGGAATACTAATTTGAAAAGATAGACGCAAACGCTGTACTGGGCATAGAACAGACTGCTGATGACAGAAATTCCAAATGAGTTTACTGAGTCGTCGGCCGTCTGCGCAAGGATGGCAATATAGCCGAAAAACAGCGACAATACCAAAAACGGAATCTTCTCAAGGAACATTTTTACATCCGGTTTGCGCTCAACGAAATAGTCGATCAATAACAGCACGACGGGCAGGGTTACAGCCTGTGCCTTCGATAGCAGCGAAAGCAGGAAGCAAGCAAGCGTGATCACAAAGTACGTTAATTTGCGGGTTTTATTGTAAAAAATGTAGGAGAGCATTGCCAACAGGAAATACATGGTATAGAGGAGATCTTTCCTTTCGGAAACCCATGCAACCGACTCAACGTGCATGGGATGAATTGCAAAAAGAATGGATACGATGAATGCCGCCAGCTGATTTTTCCTGAGAAGGTGCCAGGCTGCAAAATAGACAAGAACTGTATTGACCAGATGCAGGACCAGATTGTGCAAATGATATCCATGGGGACTTACATCCTTAAAATTAAACACGGAATAATCGATTGCGAAGCTCAGGAGGGTAAGCGGATGGTAATTCCCCATAAAAAATGATGAAAACATTCTGCCCAGGTTGTCGATGCTCAGGGTTTTGATCATGTCGTTGTTCATGATATAAACAACATCATCCCAATTCACAAAGTCATTTGCAAGGGAAGGATAGAATGCCGCGATTGTTGCAATAACAATGGCAACCAGGTTTAAATGAAGAGTTGGAGACTCGTGTTTCTTGTTCTTTTTCTTTGCTGGCATTTCAGATTATTTCGGCCCGGTCATCTTAGTCGGATCAACGATTTTCGTAAATTCTTCATCGCTTAGCAATCCAAGTTCAAGCGTGGCTTCCCGCAAGGTTTTGTGCTCTTTATGCGCTTTTTTGGCAATTTTGGCAGCATTGTCATAGCCAATATGCGGGTTGAGCGCAGTTACGAGCATCAACGAGTTTTCGAGATTCTTATTGATGGCTGCCATGTTCGGTTCGATCCCGATGGCGCAGTTGTCGTTGAACGACACACAGGCATCGCCAAGCAACCTTGCCGACATCAGCAGGTTGGAGATCATCAGCGGCTTGAACACATTAAGCTGAAAATGGCCGCTGATGCCGCCGATGTTGATGGCCACATCGTTTCCGAGCACCTGGGCGCATACCATGGTCATGGCCTCGGGCTGGGTTGGATTCACTTTGCCGGGCATGATGCTTGATCCGGGTTCATTTTCGGGGAGCATCAGTTCGCCAATGCCGCAACGCGGGCCTGAAGCCAGCAGCCTGATGTTGGATGCGATATGCATCAGGCTGACCGCAAGTGTTTTAAGCGCCCCTGATGTTTCGACCATTGCATCGTGTGCCGACAATGATTCAAATTTATTGTATGCCGTAATAAACGGTAAACCGGTTAGTTCTGCGATCTTTTTGGCCACCAGCACATCATAACCCTTGGGTGCATTCAGCCCGGTGCCGACCGCAGTTCCGCCGAGTGCAAGTTCCGATAAATGAGGAAGGGTATTTTTCAAAGCTTTCAGCCCGTGCTCCAACTGCGAAACATATCCTGAAAACTCCTGTCCGAGCGTGAGTGGCGTTGCATCCATCAGGTGGGTGCGGCCGGTTTTCACGATCTCTTTAAACTCATCC
Organism: Bacteroidales bacterium; assembly: GCA_038212325.1. GTDB lineage: Bacteria > Bacteroidota > Bacteroidia > Bacteroidales > FEN-979 > CAIVAT01. The sequence continues at coordinate 44,441 of JBBQUQ010000005.1, read as the reverse complement.
GATTTCTTTGCAAGGGTTGCTTTCAGGAGTTCAACCCCGGGGATGGTGGTGGCGGTTACCATTTGATAAGCCGCTATGCTCATGGCTGCCGGGAAAGTGTCGTTGGAAGACTGCGACTTGTTCACATCATCGTTGGGATGGACCATGGTTTTGCCTTCGCCGCCAAGTTCACCTCCGTGGAGCACATGCGCCCTGTTGGCGATCACCTCGTTGAGGTTCATGTTGGTTTGAGTGCCCGAACCGGTTTGCCAAATGACAAGGGGGAAATGGTCATTCAGCTTTCCATCCAGGATTTCATCGCAAGCGAGCACAATCAAATCTTTTTTTTCTGCCGAAAGCACGCCAAGATCGGCATTGACCATTGCGGCGGCTTTTTTCAGGAGCGCCATGCCATGGATCATCTCTTTTGGCATGGAACCGGGTTCGCCGATTTTGAAATTGGTCAGCGACCTCTGTGTCTGGGCGCCCCAATATTTATCCACGGCGACCTCTATGGGGCCCATGGTGTCTTTTTCGATGCGTGTTTTCATGGCGGGATTTTTAAGGGTTGGTTGCTGGAATTACGTCAGGAGTGGGGCGATGTTTTCAACCGGGTCGCCTACCACCGCTTTGTAAGCTCCTTCAACAATAGGGCGCTGGAGGAGCTTCGGGTTTTGAAGCATGATCTTAACCAGTTCATGATCTTCAAATTTTTTACCCTTTATATGTTGCTTGTAGTAATCTTCCTGGGTGCGCAGGATATTCGCAGGCTTCAGGTTTAATTTCACCAGCAGTTTTTCTAATTCCTGTCCGGTCGGGGGCTGTTTCATGTACTCCACGACTGTGAAGGGTTTCCCCGATTCTTTCAGGTACTGCAGGCCTGCGCGGGATTTTTTGCAGGATGGGTTGTGATAGATTTTGAGCATAGAGGGTATGGTTATGAGACGCACTGCGGCACGTCTTTACACGATCTTGATGGTTAACCGGAGTTGCCGTACTCCATCAGGTAGGCTTTGATAAAGTCGGTAAGGTCACCGTCGAGCACCGCCTGGGTATCTGATGTTTCATAGCTGGTTCGAAGGTCTTTCACCATTTTATAAGGATGCAGCACATAGCTGCGGATCTGGCTGCCCCATTCGATTTTTTTCTTGCCGCTTTCAATCACATTGATCTTTTCACGCTGCTTGCGCAGTTCAATTTCGTACAGCTGTGATTTCAGTAGCTTCAGTGCTTTTTCGCGGTTCTGGCCTTGCGAACGGGTCTCCTGGCATTCAATGACAATACCCGAGGGCTCGTGTTTGAGCCTCACCGCGGTTTCGACCTTGTTCACATTTTGTCCGCCGGGTCCGCTGCTCCGGAAGGTATCCCAGCTGATGTCGGATGGGTTTATTTCAATGATGATGTCATCGTTGATGATCGGGTAGGCGTAAACCGATGCGAACGATGTATGCCGCTTGTGGTTGGAATCGAAGGGTGAAAGCCTCACCAAACGGTGTACGCCATTCTCGCCCTTCAGGTAGCCATAGGCATAATCTCCGTCAAATTCAAGGGTCACCGATTTAATTCCGGCCACATCGCCCTCCTGGTAGTCTACTTCGGCAATTTTAAATTTGCTCCGCTCGGCATAACGGATGTACATGCGCATGAGCATTTCGGCCCAGTCCTGCGATTCGGTGCCTCCTGCACCTGAATTGATCTGCACGATGGCGCCTAGTTTATCCTCCTCCCCACTCAGCATGTTCCGGAATTCCAGATCCTCGACCAAACGAATTGTATCCCTGTAATGACTTTCCAGATCCCCTTCCGTACCTTCTCCCTGGATGAAAAAATCCCACATAATCACCAGGTCGTCACGGCTTGATAGAGCCTCAAGATATGCATCAGTCCAGAGTTTTTTATCACGGATGGCCCGTAAAGCTTGTTCGGCCGTTTTGGGATTGTTCCAAAAATCGGGAGCCTGCGACAGATGTTCCTCTTCGGCTATCAGAGAGAGTTTTTTGTCGATGTCAAAGATACCTCCTCAAGACATCAAGTCTTGTCTGAAGGTCTTTCAGTTGGTCTTGTGATACCATATCAGATTTTAAGTTCCGTTAATGATTTTAAGATCAGGTCAAATTCAAATCCTTTGCCAGTGACAAAAGTGATGATTTTTTCGCGGATGTTCAAATTTTTTCCGGAATTTTTTTCTGTCTTTTTTCTGAGAATTAAGTCCTGTATGGTTTTGAGGTAATCGTCCTCTCCGATTTCTTCCAGTGCCTTGGTTACAATATTCTCAGGAATGAAGCGGTTTCTGAGTTCATACCGGATTTTAACCCTGCCCCATTTGTTGATGTGAAATTTGCTGCGTACAAAAATGCGGGCATAACGTTCCTCGTCAATAAACCCTTCGCTCCTCAGATGCAGTTTGATCTTCTTTATCTTACCTGGAGTGATTTTCCACTGCATCAACTTCTGGTCGACCTCATAGTTGCAACGCTCCTGGTATGCACAATAATGATGAATCCTGGCAAGGATTAACTCCATTTCATCTGTTGCGGAATCAACTGTTCCTGATTTGGTATCGTATGACATGGTTATTATTCACTGTAATACGTGCACGAAAAACCCGCCGGATCTGTCGTTCCGGACGAGGAAAAATCATGTTCGGCATATTTCATAAGTTTGCACTCCGGGCAGTTGCAAGCCGGTTTGTCTTCAGTAATTAATTTATGTAAAGGTAATGCTAAAATCAGATAAAAAAATATTTAAATGAAATATTTTTTCCTTGCGAAGTTTCCTTTAATACCAGGCTGCCGCTTCCGGGCACTCGGCTCCGAGACAATTTTGCTCTGCTTGCCCGGGTTGAAAAAGCCTGGCTGTTTGCCGATGAACTCAGCGCAGATATGCATCAACAGGCTTGCTGATGCTATTTCTGTTTTTCAAACACATCCACCTCCCTGAAATAAAAAGGTCCGTGCGGGGTGTTTTCACTCACCCAAAGCAGGTACCGGTACTGTTTTGATTTTTCGGGCAGGGCGACGATCGTAAACAATGCCTTGCTGTTGCCCCATATGTCCTCAGGTGGCGCAAGCGCAATAAAACTCCAGCCGGATGCACCTGGGTTGCCTGTAACTTCGGGTGTTTTTTCGCCGGTAGCGCCCCAAAGTGAAAAGGACTGTGCTCCGCGGAATGTTGTTTGGGCTGTGAATACATGAATGCTGTCGAGCTCAATTTCTGCCTGCAGGTCCATCAGGATTCGGCCTTCACCACTGTCTGACCATTTGTCGAGGAGGGAGTCGCCCGGCAGCAGGTCGTACATGCCATCGTTGATGGCCGTAACGCCCATTCCGCTGATGATGGCCCCTGACGGGTTTTTGGATCCCGTAAGGTTGGTGTCGGCATTGCTGAAATAGTAACTTGATGTAACCCCATTGGGCTGGTGGATATCGGCATAATCCTTCATGGTAAGCCGCGCCGGCAGTTTTGCAACGTTGTGGTTGCTGTAAGCGTTGACCTTTGCGGCGGGGACCATGTTTTCATCCACATAACTTTTTGCAAGGTTCAGTTCCATTGCCTGTCGGTTCGTGAAGTCGTCATAGAGGGGGTGTGCGGGACGTACTTCATCAAAAGGATTGTCGGACAGCGAGATGGCGAAAATTTTAATGCTTTCGTTGTCAGGAAGCTGCAAGGTTCCGCTGGTTGGGCTGGCGTCGAGCCTGTACTTGAAAACATAGGCATATTGATAGGGCAGGGTGAGGGTGTCGCGATACAGGTGGGTGGCGTACCATGCCACCTCATCCCGCCTGATGAAGCCTTTCTGCAATCCGGTGATCCGGCTTGATTTATCCCAGGTGCGGTTGTCGAATTGCCCGATATTGCCATGATATGCCTGAACCCTCAGGGTGTATTTTAAACTGCCTGCTTTAAATATGCCGGAAGTATCAGTAAGGGCTGCTGCAAGAATGTATACGTGGCTGAAGTTCCCTGTTTTCGGGAGGCTCAGCTTTTGCCCCCTGCAAGAAAGTACATTGTTTTTTCCGTCAGTTTTCGGGCCGAAACTGAACTGAACACCATCAACGGTAAGGGTTTCCGGGAAAAGTTCGGCCGGGATGGTGACTCCTTTGTCGTCGAAGCGCCCGTTTTTCTTGTTCCTGGCAGTTGCAACCACATCCTGGTCGTAGGCAAGGGGAAGTTCGAAGGAGACTGGTTCGGCCAGCGTTTCAACCGGCGGCCCCAATTGCAGTGCAAAACTCCTGATCGCATATTTCTTCATGTCGGTCACCAGCTTCCCGTTTTTGATTGCAGCCTCGCCAACCAGTCGCTCCTGTCCGTCTATTTCCCAGGCCTTTACAATTTTTGATGCCATGGTAACCTCCACATTCGGGAGGTCCTTCCCCATGAGTTCCTGCAGCCGGATAACCACATCTTTACCGTTTTCGGCTTTTTTTATGGTGCGGATATCCACCTGCGGTACAGAGACCTGGGCAAATGAGAAACTCTTTCCCAGGAAGCCGGGATGCTGGGATACCTGGAAGGCACGCAGCGGTTGGTTCAGGCTTCGTCCCTGCCATTCAGAGAGGCCGGTACGCCAGTCACCTTTGTGGCTGTATATGCCGTAGGTGATCTCATGGATTCCCCAGTCCTGCGTTGCCTGGTCATGGTAAAAATTGGTAGTCGGGGTATAGAGCAATGTTAACCGCAGCGTCTTGTCATTTGGTTTGTCGGACCCGAATTTGCTATCTTCGAAAATAGTCACGCCAAAATTTCCCGATTTGTCGGTGAGGTCGATCCATTCGCGCGATGGAACTTCATACTTTTTTTCATTGTTGTTCGACCGTTCCTCGGTTCCCAGGCCAAGGTTGTAGGTTGCCACGCTGTTTGCGGCGGTAAGCGGAAACGAAGCCTTGAGGCTTACTCCCTGAGACTGCCAGCCGATGGTGTTGCGCACGACCAGGTTCTCCTTGCCTGAGCAGAGCTGCACATACTGCGTAAACGCTGAATTCAGGGCAGTACGTTCGATCTTCACCGTTGCACGCACCGGTCCCTTTTCCACAACGGTAATTTTAGCAGGTCCTTTGACGAATCCAACGGGCGGCTTTTTACGGTCGTTCCAGTCCATGTTCCATGCAGGCCAGTATTCGGGATGCTCTTTCTGAAATTCCAGCCTCGACGGGGCGGACAGCAATTCCTTGCCCAGTTTTTTATCGATGATGCTTGAGATGTCGCCCGCGGCGTTAAAGGTCACCTTCAGGTACTCATTGTCGAGAATGCCGGCTGATGCCGATAGTGTTGATTTACCGGCTGCTGTTTCATTCGCAGGCTGGATGTCGTAGCACACCAGTCCCATGGCGGGAATGGTGCAAAGAAAAAGGATCCGGATGCTTTCTTTCGAAACAGATAGCACCTGTACCGGTAACTCTGTATCGGTGGCATCGAAAACCCTGACAGCCTTCGGGGCGCCATCGGGATAAAAAATTTCCGCTTCTGTTACATCTTTTCGGCTGATCGCCAGAGGATTATAAACAACCAGGGACATCCCTTTCCCCCGGGTGTCCATCGCCCGGATCACGGCTCCGGCCGAACTTTCAAGACCGGCGGAAAATTTATTCAGGGCCAGTATTTCGTCATTCCAGGCATACTCGTACGCCTTCGGAATGGATGTTCCCGGAAGGATGTCATGCATCTGGCTCCCAAGAACCAGCCACCAGGCCTCGTTGAGCGAGCGCTGGGGGTACCGGAGTCCTCCAAGCCAGTCAGCCATTACGGCAATGGCTTCCGTTGCGATCGCAAGCTGCTCATTCTTTCGGTTCCATCGTTTCATATAGGCCTGCGAGGTGAGCGAGCCTGAGGAGTGTTCGGTGAGGAGCAGATCACCGGAGTAAACCGGAAGCTGTTTTTTCTGTTCTTCGCTCAAATCGCGGAACAGCTGATCCGACGAACACAGGTAAACGCCTATCTTGCCGCCAGGCTGGCCCACGCTGCCGATGGCGTTTTTAACATCCTCTTCGCGCGGGGCGCCACCTTCATCTCCCACCCCAAAATACCGGTAATCGGCAAAGACACCATATTTGCGGCCATTTTCCATCACACGGTTAACCCAGTAAGAGCTGGTATCCAGCCGTTTTTTCACCTCTCCGCCGTAATCGGTCGCATTCAATGCAGCGATGATCCCATTGCCATCGGGCCCGGTCCAGTTTCCGAGGTTGAAGGGAATGCCTGAAGCAGAACCCCAGGAAAGCTTTTGCGTGGAAAACCCCTTTAATCCTGCATGGGCAAGCACGGAGGGGAGATGGGCCTGAAATCCAAAACAGTCGGGGAGCAGAAAATCGACGCTCTCTTTTCCGAATTCAGTCCTGAAATAGGCATTTCCATAGAGCACCTGCCTGATCACCGACTCCGGCGAAGGAACATTGACGTCGCATTCATCCACGGATGAACCACCCACAAACCACCGCCCTTGGGAAACATATTTTTTGAGCTTTTCATACCTCTCGGGATAGTACTCCTTCATCATTTTATAGCGGCGGGCCCCGGAAAAGGTGAACACATAAGGTTTGTATTTTTCAATACGCCTGAAATTGTCATCCAGTGTGTTTTTAAGGTATTCGCTGATGGTTGTTTCATAATCCCACCGCCATTCGGTGTCGAGGTGCGCATAACCTACCGTGTAAAGCACCGGGTCTTTTGAAAGGTTATATTTCAGGGGAACCTGTTTAGCCGGGTCGGTTTGGGAATAGGCAACATTCAACAGCAGGAAATAAAGGCAGCACCATGCAAGGGATTGGATACGCATCATGTAAATGGATTTTCCATGTAAAATTAGAGATTTATTTTGTTTCTCAAAAAGCGTTACTTTTGTCAGAATAAACTATAACACGAGATCGTTTTATGAAAAAATTCGCAATCGCATTGTTCATCGGCTCGATCCTTGCATCCTGCATGAGCAGTAAAGATCAGTTTAGCATCAAAGGAACCGTGAACGGGGTTGATACCGGGATGATTTTTCTGCAGAAATACGACCTCGAAAAGTGGGTCAGCATCGATTCCTCCAGGCTTGAAAAGGGTGAATTTAAATTCACAGGCAAAGTTGACCTTCCTGAAATATGGCATATCGTCATGCAGGGAAACGATGTGATGGTTCCGGTTTTTGTGGAAAATGCAGCCATAGAGGTTCAGATTTTTCCTGACAGCCTCGAAAAATCAACTGTCAAAGGATCACCGAGCCAGGATATTTACCAGCAGTATGTCACCATGAGCGAAGCGATCAATGCAAGGATGGACATTGTTTACCAAGGATGGAAAAAGGCCAAGGAGGCCGGCGACACGGTCGTCATGGAGCGCAGTGATTCGATGTCCAATGCACTGGATGCTGAAATGAAAAAGCAGCTCCAGGATTTTATCAAAGCCAATAGCAAAACTGTTGTATCCCCCTACCTGGTCATGCGCAACAGCTGGCAGTTTGATCTGCCTGAATTGGAAGTGATTGTAAGTGAGATGGATACGGCCCTGAGAGGTTCGCAATACATGCAGGCGCTGCAGAAACGTGTCGATGTCCTGAAGAGTGTATCCGTTGGGCAGCCCGCCCCTGATTTCGAAATGAACGACAGCACAGGGAAGTCTGTTCAACTATCTTCCCTGAAAGGAAAATTCCTGCTGGTCGATTTCTGGGCATCATGGTGCGGGCCATGCCGTGCCGAAAACCCGAACGTGGTGAAGGCATACCAGGCATACAGTAAAAAGGGGTTCAACATTCTTGGCTGTTCGTTCGATCAGAACCGCGAGAAGTGGCTCAAGGCTGTGAAGGATGACAACCTCAGCTGGACCCATGTATCTGACCTGAAAGGCTGGGCAAATGCTGCCGGCAAACTTTATGGCGTTAACTCCATCCCTGCGAATGTGCTTCTCGACAAGGATCAGGTAATCGTTGCCCGCAACCTGCGGGGGGAAGACCTGATGAAAAAGCTGGAAGAACTGCTTGGACCGGCAATTCCGGAGAAGAAAATCAGAAGAAAATAATATATTCATGACTCGGTTTCTGTGTATTGCTTTGCTTATGGTTTCGGGCCTGGTTCAGGCTCAGAACACCATTGAGGGCACCATCCTCAACCATGGCGGAAAAATGGTCTTCCTGATGAGCATCTTTGGGGAGAAAACAAAGTCGATCGATTCAACGATCTCTGATTCTGCTGGCCACTTCAGGTTTACCATCAGCAATCGCCTTCCGGGGATGTACAGGGTGCAATGGAGCAAGGAGGGGCTGACCGACCTGGTGTGGAACCAGGAAAATGTAAAGTTTGTCACAACAGCCGTCAGCCCCGACGACAGCCTACGGATCATCTCTTCGCGTGAAAATGAAATAAATCTGGCCTGCCTCAGGCTTGACCGGATCAACCAGTCGAAGCTGCAGTTGCTGATGCCTGTTGTTGACTATTACCCGATCAAGGATGCATTCAACGCATCTGTTGCGCATGAATTCGAGAACACTCAGAAGCTGCAGCAGCAATTTCTTGATTCGCTGGTAAGGTTATACCCCAACTCCTTTGCCGTGCGTATTGCAAAAGTTTACCAAACTCCTTTCATTTCTGCAAGCCTGCCCAAGGATGAGCGCATCAATTTTTTAAAACAACACTATTTTGACCGTGTTGATTTTTCCGATACGGCACTGTTGCGCAGCATGGTATTCGTGAACAAGGCCATCGCGTATTTGTCGCTTTACAGCAACAACCGCATGCCCCAGAAGCAACTGGAAGCAGAATTCATCAAAGCGGTGACCCTGATGCTCGGCGCGGCCTCTGTGAACCCGGTGATCTATAAATTCTGGCTCGATTATCTCGTTGGAGGCTTTGACAAATACCATTTTGATGAAGTGATCACCTATATTGCCGATAATTTCCAGGACCCTTCATCCTGTGAAGATCAGGAGAGGAAATCGGCCCTGCAGAAGAAACTCGACAACTTCAAGAAGATCGCCATCGGCAAGGTTGCTCCCGACATGGAGGTGCCTGATGCGAAAGGAAAGCCGGTTAAACTCTCAGCGGTCAATTCGGAATTTACCCTTGTTGTATTCTATGCAACTACCTGTCCGCACTGCGTGGCCATGACACCAAGGCTCAAGGAGCTTTATGACAAGCAGAAGCCCAGGCGGTTCGAAGTGATGTCGGTGGCGCTCGATACAAGCCGCAACGAATGGACAACCTTTATCAAGGACCAGAAACTCAGCTGGATCAATGTTTCAGATCTGAAAGGTTTCGGAGGCAAACCTGCCGACGATTTCAACATTTACGCCACCCCCACCATGTTTTTGCTCGACCGCGAAAAAGTGATCCTATCAAAACCCATTTCGCTGATGGAACTGGAACAGGCCCTGCGGGATCATAACCTGATCAATTGAATCCCTTAATATTTAATAATCCTTAAAGTGCCTGAAACACCTTCTGACAGAAGCCGGATGATGTAGATTCCGGCAGGATGGTTATCAAGTGAAAATTCCCTTGTTCGCACCCCCGGAAGTTTTTCGCTGATCAGTTTTTCACCATGAATACCATACGGAAACACTTACTGCCGTATTCAGATCCAAAGTGTTGGATGAACTGACGGGCTTATTGATCATCCCGGCAGCATTGTTATCAAACCAGTACTGGTATGAGCTGATTAAAGGGGCCTGAGCGACCAGGCTCTGTAGGGGTATGGCCAGGAGCTGTGGTATAATAATTCGTAAATAACGATGCTGCGATTTCCTGTAAACTTCGGGGTTTTTGTTTTCCGGCTATTTTTTTAACTTTGCAACTTTCCCGGTGAAACCGGTTGTGGGAAATAGTTAGCTTACAGATGCATGTACGATTATATTAAAGGCAAACTGGCAGAGAAAAACCCTGCCTATGCAGTGGTTGATGTGAATGGCATCGGCTATCTGCTGAACATTTCCATCCATACCTATTCGCAGCTTCGCGAAGGAGAGACATGCACCTTGTACACCCACTTGGTCGTGCGAGAAGATGATATATTGTTGTATGGGTTTGCAGACACCGGAGAGCGGGAGCTTTTCCGCCAGCTTATCAGTGTTTCGGGCGTTGGCGTGAATACAGCCCGCATTATTTTATCCTCACTTGCCCCGGTTGAAGTGGTCAGGGCGATCGGTGAAGGAAATGCACCCTTGCTTCAGCAGATCAAGGGTATCGGGGCGAAAACGGCACAGCGTATAATTATCGATTTGAAAGATAAGGTTTCCCGGGAGTTGATTCCGTTTGAAAAATCAGGATTTTTACACAATACAAAGAAGGAAGAAGCGTTATCAGGATTGATCATTCTGGGCTTTCCCAAGATGCTTGCTGATAAAGCTTTGAACAAAATAATCGAATCGGAAGGAACAGGATTGACAGTGGAACAGCTGATCAAACACGCACTCAAGGTGTTATAGCGTGAAAGTTCCGAAGTAAAATTGACCTTGCAGGACTTAGTGAAGAAACTGAACTTATACGCTCTGACATGTCTGGCCATCCTGGTTACCATCCGTGTCCCGGTTTTTTCACGGGGAACGGATGGTAATTCAGGGTTGCAACGTCTTTTAATTTCCCCTCCTGACAGCTTGAGGAAAGGAGACACCGCCACGCTCCGCTATCCCTTCGGCGATGAAACCGTGCTGCCTGGGTCAGGAAAAGAAAGTCCGATATATCTCAAGAATCCTCCGAACATCAAAACAACGGTGGAGTACGACGCCGAAACCCGCCAGTATTACTATGTTTACAAGATCGGTGATCGCTTTTACCGGGTGCCGACCACCCTGTCATTTGACGAGTACCAGAACCAGGATTTGCAGTCAATGATCAACAAATACTGGGAGGAGCGATCGGAGGCAGCCACCATGGACAACGCCAAAGGCATTATCCCTAAAATTCATATCCCGGGCAAAGTATTTGAAACCATATTCGGCAACAACACCGTAGATATCCGCCCGCAAGGCTCGGCTGAAATTGATTTCGGCATCATCTCGAACAAACGATCCGACCCGATGCTGAACACACGTCAGCAGAGGCAGACAAACTTCGACTTCAACGAAAAGATTCAGATGAACGTTGTCGCCAAAATCGGTGATAAGATCGAGTTTAAAATCGCTTACAACACGGAGGCCACCTTTGCCTTCGAGAATAAATTGAAATTGAAATATGAGGGCAAGGAGGATGACATTATCCAGCTGATCGAGGCCGGGGATGTGAACATGCCGCTGAGCACCAACCTGATCAGGGGCACGGAGAGCCTTTTCGGGATCAAGACAAAGCTCAGGTTCGGACGGCTAACTGTCACCGCGCTTTACTCGGAGCAGAAAAGCGAAACGAAGAACATCGTTGTTCAGGGAAATGCGCAAACCCAGCGATTCACGATCAAGGCCGATGACTATGAGGAGAACAAGCACTTTTTCCTGGGACAATATTTCCGGGAAAATTACAAGACGGCCACAAGAAAATTGCCGGTTGTCACCTCCAATGTAAACATCCTTAAAATCGAAGTCTGGGTGACCAATGTCGGTTCGGCGGTAACCCAGAACCGGAATATCGTGGCCTTCATGGACCTTGGCGAGTACCAGCCATACAATACACGCCTGTTTACCGGCAACCCGGGCTCGAAATACACCTCCAACAAAGCCAACAATTTCTTCCAGGTGGTCATGCCGACTGCGGCGGATTCGGCGCAGGTGCGTAACATCAACACCGTTAGCACCTACCTTGCGGGAGCACCTTTTTTTATGGTCGCCGGCCAGGACGCGGTGAAGGTTGAAAGTGCCCGCCAACTGCTTCCAACTGAATTCAGTTTTAATTCAAAGCTTGGTTTTATCTCAGTCAATACTGCGTTAAACTCCGATCAAACCCTTGGTGTCGCTTACCAATACCAGGTTGCCGGAGATACGGCCGTTTACCAGGTTGGTGAATTTTCGGACCAGGGTCTTACCTCTCCTAAAACGCTTGTGGTTAAGTTGCTGAAGAGTAACTCCCTAAACACGCAACTGCCGGTATGGGACCTGATGATGAAAAATGTTTATGCTTTGGGTGCATACCAGTTGCAGCCGACCGACTTTACCATGAACATTTTATATTCGGGAAATACCAACGGGGTGCCAACTGCCTATATCACGGAAAGCCGCATCAAGGGCGTTCCGCTGCTCCGGGTTCTGAGCCTCGATAATGTTAATCAGCAATTTAACCCTCCGGGCGACGGGATGTTCGACTTCATTGATAATGCTGCAACCCAGGGAGGAACTGTTCAGTCGTCAAACGGCAGGATTTTCTTTCCCGTGCTTGAGCCGTTCGGACAGGATCTGCGTGATTCCATCTTTGATCCTGCCAACCCTAAATCCTCGCTGGAGCTTGCAGACAAATATTGTTACGACTCCCTGTATTCCATGACCAAATCCATGGCCAGGCAGTATCCTGATAAAAACAGGTTTGAGCTGGATGGATTCTACAAATCTGCTGCTGGATCAGAAATTTCCCTGAATTCTCTGAATGTTCCACAAGGGTCGGTGAAGGTTACGGCCGGAGGAGTTCTGTTGCAGGAAAACGTGCATTATACCGTTGACTATACGCTCGGCAGGGTTCGAATCATCAACGACGGGATCCTGGCATCAGGAACCCCAATCAATATCTCCCTTGAGAGCAACGAAATGTTCAATGTGCAAACCAAGCGGCTGATGGGGGCTCACCTCGATTACAAAATTAACAAGGATTTTACGGTCGGCGCCACTGTTTTGAACCTGAACGAAAGGCCACTGACCCAGTATGTAAACTATGGCGACGAGCCGATGTCGAACACTATTTGGGGGATGAACCTTTCATACCGCACCCAGTCGAGGCTGATAACCCGTTTCGTAGATGCGCTTCCGCTGATCACCACCAAAGCGCCTTCATCGATTGCGGTGGATGTGGAATTCGCCCAGTTTATTCCGGGTCATTCAAAGGCCATCGGAAAATCGGGAACAACCTATGTTGATGATTTTGAAGCCGCCAAATCGACCATCGACATGAAGAATATCGGGAACTGGTTCATGGCCAGCACTCCGCAGGGGCAGACCACGCCGACCATGTTCCCCGAAGGAGCGATTGGCTCAGGCTTGTCGTACGGCTACAACCGCGCCAAACTCGCCTGGTACATCATCGATCCGTTGTTCTATGATAAAAACACCAACCTGCTGCCAACAAATATCACCAACCAGCAACTGTCGACCCAGTATGTGCGCCAGGTGTGGGAAACAGAGATATTTCCGAACAAGCAGCCGCTTAACGGCGTTCCGGTAAACATGCCGGTGTTTAACCTCGCATATTATCCCGATGAACCCGGCGCCTATAACTATGATGTTGCCCCTACTTCGGTATCGAAGGGACTGACTGCCAGCGGAACGTTGGCCTCACCCGAAACCCGCTGGGGTGGCGTAATGCGCAAGGTAGAGACTACTGATTTTGATGCCACGAACATCCAGTACATCGAGTTCTGGATGATGGACCCGTTTGTATATGATTCCACGAACAGCGGGCAGTTGTATTTTGACCTTGGCGATATTTCGGAAGATATTCTGCGCGATGGCCGTAAAAGCTTTGAGAACGGGTTGCCAACCAGCGGAGTGATTACAGGCGTTGATACAACCATTTGGGGGAGGGTGCCGCAGACCCAGGCACTGGTAGATGCATTTGACAATACCCCGGCCTCTCGTCCGTTCCAGGATGTAGGATACGATGGCTTGGGAGATACGGACGAAATATCATTCTTTGATACCTCCTACGTTTCGCAGGTCAGAAATACATTCGGGGCAAACTCCGTAGCCTACCAAAATGCTTCAGTCGACCCGTCGACAGATAATTATCATTATTTCAGGGGCAATGACTATGACGACAACCCTGAATTTGCCAGCATTCTGAACCGCTATAAAAAATTCAACGGACCCGACGGAAACAGCCCAACAGCTGAGCAGTCGCCCGAAAGGTACCCCACCACCGCCACCACCATACCCAACATCGAGGATATCAACAAAGACAACACCCTGAGCGAATCGGAACGCTATTACCAGTACGTGGTTCAACTGAGCCCGGAGAAGATGAAGCCCGGCATTAACTACATTACAAATGTGTACCATGCCTCCGACATCCCGCTGGCCGACGGCACGCGGGGCAATGTTAACTGGTACCAGTTTAAAATTCCCATCCGTACCCCCGACAAGGTTATCGGCAACATTAACGACTTCAATTCAATCCGATTTATGAGGATGTTTTTCAAGAACTTCCCGCGGGAGATCGTATGCCGTTTTGCCACACTGGAATTATCGCGGGGCGACTGGAGAAAATATGATTACAGCCTGCTGTCGCCCGGTGAATATATTCCGGAAGCCACTCAGAATCTGACACAGTTTGATATTGCGACAGTGAGCCTTGAAGAAAACGGCAGCAAACAACCGATCCCTTATGTGTTGCCTCCCGGTATTCAGCGTGAAACCAACTGGGGCTCGACCAATCAACAGAAACTCAATGAACAGTCGATGTCGTTCGATGTTTGCAACCTGGTTGATGGGGATGCCCGTGCGGCCTATAAAACAACAGAATTCGACTTCCGCCAGTTCCAATACCTTCAGATGTACGTTCATGCTGAACAATCGATACAGAGCCAGAACCTTAAAGGAGGCGACCTTACCGTGCTCATACGCATCGGTTCTGATTTCACAGATAACTATTATGAATATGAAATTCCGCTGACGTTCACCCCCTGGGGAACTTCGGCCAGCGACCCCGACGCCATCTGGCCCGAAAGCAATGCTTTTAACATCGACCTTAAGCGACTCGTCCAGGCTAAATACAATCGTTTGGTGGTGGAGCAGAACCAGGGAATTAAACTTACATCGTCAACCCCCTATACCGAGTACGACGGGAACAATAAAATCACCATTGTGGGTTCGCCTACCATCAGTGATGTAAAGGCCATCATGATCGGCGTGCGGAACCCGAAAAAAAGCACGCAGACCGACGATGACGACGGCCAGGCAAAATGTGCCGAGATCTGGGTTGATGAACTCCGGCTCTCGGGGTTCGATAAAAATTCAGGAATTGCTGCCACGGCGAGGGTGGCTGTGGAACTTGCTGACCTCGGCCGGGTTCAGCTTACCGGCACTTACACCAGTTCAGGCTTCGGAACCCTTGAACAAAAACAGACCGAACGGCCGATGGAGTCGATCCGCACCTTCGGGTTCGATACCGACCTGGAACTTGGTAAATTTTTCCCGGCAAAAAGCGGTATCCGCATTCCGATGCATTTCGACTACTCCGTGCTTCTTGTAAGTCCGAAATACGATCCACTGATTCCGGATTTGTATCTTTCTGATGTTCTTGATGCATTTGACACCCAGGCGGAGAAGGATTCAATCAAACAAATGACCCAGGGCTATACGCAGTCCAAGAACTTTAACCTGATGAATGTCAGGAAGGACCGCACAGGTACCAAAAAACCAAGGGTCTACGATATCGAGAACTTCAATGCCAGTTATGCCTACTCCGAAATTTTTCACAGAGATGTCGATGTCGCTTACGACCTGAAAAAGAAGTACACCGGAGGCCTCGGTTATACGTTCTCGGTCCAGCCAAAGAATGTACTGCCATTCCAGCGGGCAAAGGTGCTGAATAAGTCAAAGGCATTCACCCTGATAAAGGATTTTAATTTCTATTACCTTCCTAAGTCGTTCACCTTCCGAACTGACATGAACCGTGAATACAACCAGAAGCAGTTCAGGAATAAAAGCGAGGCGATCGTGCCCATGGAGACTTTTTACATCAAGCGCTGGGACTGGAGCCGTACCTTTGATTTGAAATACGACTTTGCCAGGTCGTTCAGGATTACGCTTATTGCAAACACCCAGGCCTATGTGAATGAACCTCCGGGACAGATCGACGCTACCAACAGCGGCCGAGTGTGGAACGAAATATTAAACTTTGGGACAAAAAACAGCTATAACCAGGCGTTTAACGTTGCCTGGGACATCCCGATCGGGAAAATTCCGATGCTCGATTTCATCACCCTTCAGGCTTCATACACGGCGCTTTACCGATGGGTTTCATCGCCGGTATCTGTTCAGCAGCAATATGGAAATACAATTGAAAACGGCAATACCAAGGCCCTCAATGGCGGGTTGAATATGGTGACCCTGTACAACAAGATTCCATACCTCAAAAGGATCAATCAGAAAACAGCCAACACCCGTGGAAACAAGCCTGAGCCCCCGAAAAACAAGAACGCCCCGAAACAGGACAGCCTTAACATCAAGTTGAACCGACCCAATGTGGGCAAGATCATCCTCGAAGGCAGCCTCCGGTTCCTGATGGGTATCAGGACGGCTAAATTCACCTACACGCAGGGAAATGGAACCATATTGCCCGGCTTTTATCCGAAACCCGATGCGCTGGGCAATAACTGGAGCGTGAATGCCCCCGGGCTCGGCTTTGTCTTTGGCAGTCAGAACGATATCCGCAATACTGCTTCCGACAAAGGATGGATCACCACCGACACCATGCTGAACAATCCATATATCACAAAGTTTACCGAAAACCTGAATATCAACATAAGTGTTGAACCCGTTAAGGATTTGCGCATTGAGGTGGTCGCCAACAAACAATATTCACTCACGCACCAGGAGTACTACAAGGCAAATTCAGCCCGGGTGTTTGGTTCATATTCACCCACCGACCAGGGAAGCTACACCATCTCGTACATCCTCATTGGGACTGCATTTGTCAAGGATAACGGTTACGGGACCTCCCCGATATTTGAAAGAATGAAAGAGTACCGGTATGAGATCGCTCAGCGCTATGCCGCTTTAAACCCTAATTCCACATTGGTCAATGATTCCACCGGATTTCCTGAAGGGTACGGCCCCACTAACCAGGAGGTGCTCACATCGGCATTCCTGGCGGCCTACACCGGAAAGAACCCTTCGAAAGTCAACCTGACGGCATTTCCCAACATCCCACTCCCCAACTGGCGGCTTACTTACGACGGTCTTGCCAAACTGAAGATTTTTAAAACATGGCTTCGTACCTTCAGCATCACCCATGCATATTTGTCGACTTACAACGTCGGCAACTTCAACTCGAATGTCTATTACCGTGAGGTAAACGGCATGCCCTCGGTGACGGATGATGCCGGAAATTTCATCCCGGAAGCGCAAACCAACATCATCTCCGTTACTGAGCAATTCAACCCGTTGATAAAATTCGACCTGGGGTTCCTGAACAGCCTGCTGGCCAGCTTGGAATTGAAACGTTCACGCAATTACGCCCTCAGTTTTGTCAATAACCAGTTAACGGAAATCACCAGCCGTGAATTCATCATCGGCATGGGGTACAGAATTAAAGGGATAAAATTCAACATTTCCGGTGTGCTGGGCGGTGGAAAGAAAACCACCACCAACAGTGATCTAAACCTGAAGATGGATCTCTCTATCCGCAAAAATATAACCGTGTTACGCCGCGTTGATGAGGATATCAACCAGATTTCGGTTGGCCAGCAGGTGTTCACCCTGAACTTTTCAGCCGATTACAACCTGAGCGCCCGCTTCAATGTCAGGTTCTATTTTGATAAGATCATCAACACCCCCTACGTTTCGAACCAATACCGTACTTCAAACACCAAGGGAGGCATCGCACTGCGTTTTACGTTAGGACAATAGAAAAAAAGTATCTATATTTGACCCAGTATTAAAACACAAGCAATATGAACGTTCCTGCAAATCTCAAGTACACCAAAGACCATGAATGGCTGAAAGTTGAAGGCGATCAGGCCTGGATCGGAATTACCGACCATGCTCAGCATGAGTTGGGCGACATCGTTTTCATTGAAGTGGAAACGGTGGGAGAGACCCTCGGAAAACATGAATCCTTTGGAACGATCGAGGCGGTGAAAACAGTTTCCGACATGTTCATGCCGGTAAGCGGAGAGGTGCTGGAGTTCAATGATGCCCTGACAACAAACCCCGAGATCATCAACAAGGACCCTTACGATAAAGGCTGGGTAATCAAAATCAAGTTTTCAGATGCAGGGGAAATGGCCGACCTGCTTGATGCCGCACAATATTCGGCACTGCTTGGAGCGTGACGGTTGCCTTCGGGCATGGTTATGATCCGTCTTTTTCATTGCTGCCCTTGAAATAGGCAAAGACCTTCGTGCCTTTTGCTTTTCCAATGGCTTCCTGTATTTCTTCCAGTGCGGCAAGTTTGATATTTTTTACCGATTTGAATTTCCACAGGAGCTTTTGGTTGATGCTGAACCCGATGCCCTGGATTTCCATTAACTGGGGCGACAAGGCGGCCTTTTCACGACGCCGCCTGTGGTGGGTGATCCCGAACCTGTGAGCCTCGTCGCGCATTTGCTGTATAACCCGCAAGGTCTCTGATTTTTTGTCAAGATACATGGGCAGCGAATCGTTCGGATAGTAGATCTCCTCCAACTTTTTTGCGATACCGATCACGGTCATTTTCCCGGTGAGTCCAAGTTTGTCAAGGCTTTTCAGCGCGGCGCTGAGCTGGCCTTTACCGCCATCCACAACAATTAGTTGGGGCAGGGAGTTTCCCTCTTCCACCAGGCGCTTGTACCTGCGAAAGATGATCTCTTCCATCGAAGCAAAATCGTCAGGGCCTTCCACGGTCTTGATATTGAAATGGCGGTACTCGCTTTTATCGGGTCGTGCATTTTTAAAGCAAACCATGGCTGCCACCGGGCTGGTTCCCTGGATGTTGGAGTTGTCGAAACATTCGATGTGTACAGGCAGTTCCGTCATGCGGAGGTCTTTCATCATGGTGTCGAGGATGCGGCGCGACTTATGCTCAGGGTCAACAAGTTCTTTCTGTTTCTCCTTTTCAAGCTGGTAGTATTTCACGTTACGTTCAGACAGCTCCAGCAATTTTTTCTTGTCCCCGATTTTTGGCACCGTGAAACTGATGCCCTGAATCTGGTATTCCATGGCGAACGGCACGATAATTTCGGGCGAAACACTCTCAAACCGCTGCCTGATTTCCGTGATCGCAATTGAAAGCAACTCGACCGGCGTTTCATCCAGCTTTTTAATCATCTCGATGGTGTGAACCTGGATGATGGCGCCATTCATCACCTTCATGAAGTTGACATAGGCATGAAGACCTGAAGTGACAATGGAGAAAACATCGACATTGTTGATGGTGGGACTGACCACCGTCGATTTACTCTGGTATTTGTCGAGCAGTGCCAGCTTTTCCTTTACAAGATGAGCTTTTTCAAATTCCTGGGTGGCGGCATAGCTCATCATGAGTTCCCTGAGCTGCCTGGCAACCGTTGTGATGTTGCCTTTGATGATCTCCCTGATCGCCCCGATTGACTTATCATAATCCTCAGCAGGCTGGTGGCCTTCGCAGGGACCTTTGCAATTTCCGATATGGTATTCAAGGCAGACCCTGAATTTTTTCGCACGGATGTTCCGGTCACTCAGCACCAGCGAACAATTGCGCAGTGGGTACAACTGGCGGCTCAACTCCAGCAGGGTATGCATGAGCCTTACATTGGCATAGGGGCCGAAATAGGCCGAGCCGTCGCGGATCACATTCCGCGTGGGAAAAATACGCGGGAACGGTTCATCTTTAATGCAAATCCAGGGAAAGGTTTTATCATCCTTCAATGCCACATTGTAATGGGGCTGGTACTTTTTGATCAGGTTGTTTTCGAGCAGCAGCGCGTCCTGTTCTGTTTCTACGACAATGTACTGAATGTCGGCAATCCTTCGCACCAGCATCTGCACCTTCCCGCTAATGGAGTTGATCTTGGCAAAATAGGAGCTAACACGTTTCTTAAGGTTTTTGGCCTTACCAACATAGATGATCTTGTTTTTTTCGTCGAAATACTGGTAAACCCCCGGCTTGTGAGGAAGGTTTTTTACAATCGGTTCGAGGTGGGAGAAATATTTGTTCAGCGATCCGGCCATTTTACAATCCGTTGTCAAATTCGAACTTTGCATCCTTCACTTTCTTGCCGGTGTTGCCGAAGTTAAAGACAACCCCGGCATAGATCACCCGTGCATCGCGGCGACGGGTCGACTCCTGTACCAGGGTAGCCGTATTTACAGTGCTTTTCATCGTTTGCGAATTGAAAAGGTCGGAAACGGTGGCAATAAGCGACAGTTTTTTCTTCCAGAGGGCCTGACGGAAGCCCAGGTTCACCACCCAGGCCGGAAGCCGGTGGCCCTGCGCGGTGAGTACCTCGGAACGATACTGGCCAAACACCTGTAACAGGGTCGTTTTTGTAATCGTGAAGGATGCATTCGCCTTGGCATTCCACGAAAAGGTGGATTGATCGGCCGAATAGCCGATGTTCGACGCATCTATCTGGCTGTAGAAGCCTGATGCGCTGAAATTGAGGTTCATGATTTTGGCAGCCTGCCACGAACCGCTCAGGTCGATGCCTGCCGACTGGTCTTTGGCCATGTTTTCGATGGTTGTCATGAGAACGGTGTCGTTCACGCTGGTGGTAACCCTCGTGAAACCATTCACCTTGTATCGGTAGAAAAGCGTTGGAATAAAAGTGAAATTTTCGAGCCGGAAAGCATATCCGAATTCGAATGAATGGATATCCTCAGGCACCAGGCCGGTATTGCCGACATAAATGTTGCGGGGGTCGCGGTATTCGGGCACAGGGTTCATGTCGTCGGGGTCGGGCCGGTTCACACGCCGGCTGTAATTCAATTGCCATTCATTTTTTCCCGAAGCCAGCGAAAGGTGGATCGTCGGATAGAGGGCAAAATAGCTGGTTTTGGTCAGTGTGTCGAGGGTGATGAAATTGAGGTTGACCGTTGTCTCTTCGGCCCGAAGGCCGGCCATCGCCGTGAATTTGCCCCTGCTGGCAGTCAGGGTTCCGTAGAATGCATAAACTGTTTGGTTCGATTTAAAATGGTTGCTGGCCGTGGTGTCGTGGTACAAGTTTCCCGATTCGGGATCGAGGTGATAGACCGCCTGGTCCTGCTCGCTGATCTGCACGATTTGCTGGTACCCCGATTCGAGGCTTGAATTTTCCCACAATGGCCGGGAATAATCAACCGAGAAAGTTAATTCCTTGTTCGCATTGTGTGCCTGGGTGTGATCCTGCCCCTGGGGATATGCCGGAAGCGTATAATTGTTGGTCCAGTAGTCGTCTTCCTTTTCTGACTCCTGCTGGTATTCAATATCGGCCCGCAGGATATACTCGTCTTCGCGGCTGAAAACATGCTCGTAGAACCCCGTCAGTCCTGCACTTTGTTCTCCCTCCTTCCCGTTCAGCGTCCTGGTATACTGCTCAAATGGCGTTTGACCATTGTCCTTGTACACATTTTCATCGGTATTGTTGCGGGTGTTATTGCGGTAGTTATAGGTGCCGGAGATGCCTGCCACATCTTTTTTTCCCATGCTCCAGTCGGTGCCCAACTGCGCCAGGTGGGAGCGTGAATGTGAATGACCAGAAGAGGTCTGCTCAAAATATGTTGACTGGCCGGTGGCGGTATCAATGGTCTGCGAATTGAGCTCCCCGCTGCGGAAACGGTAATCCTGCCTGAAGCCGTAGCTCCCGAAAAGGTTTACCCCTCCTGTGTTGTAATTGAGCTGCATGTTGGTGTTAAAACGGCTGTTGTTGCCGGCATTTGCGCCCAAAATGGTATTGAATCCCGCTTTGCGCTCCTTTTTCAGGATGATGTTGATGATCCCACCGGTTCCATCGGGCCTGTATTTGGCCGAAGGATTGGTAATGACTTCTATTTTTTCGACGAGCGAGGCCGGCATCTGCTCCAGGTTGGCGGCGTTGGTCATCACCGACGGGCGCCCATTGATGAGGATGGTCACGCTACCCGAACCGCGGAGGCTGATGTTGCCGTCGACATCCACCGATATGGAAGGGATGGTCTGAAGCATATCCGTAACCGTTCCGGTTTGCGCCTGGATGTCCTTCTGCACATTGAACACCTTCCGGTCGATCCGGTTGATCATCATGTTCCTTTCGCCGGTAATGGTCACCTCGTTCATGCTGATGGCCGAGGTGGTGAGGCTGATCTCTCCGAGATCGGTTTTTGGATGCTTGCGGCTCACCGTAAAAATGCGGGTGCGCTGCTTTTCGTAGCCGATATAACTATACTCCAGGTAAAAAAAACCATATGGAACGTCCTTCATTTTAAAATAACCATTGCTGTCGGAAACCATGCCGGTTACCATGGTATGACTAATGGTATCGCGAAGCACGATATTGGCGTATTCGACCGGGGTAAGGGTTTGGTTATCCATCACACGGCCTGAAACTACCCCCGGATTACTGTTTTGTGGTGTCACGGGTAATGAAATGGCGAAAAGGAGAAATACGAGGAATAGAAGGCGGGCCATAAAAAAAAGCTATGATTTTCATGCAAAAGTACAAAACAGCAGCCATAAAAACCGCATGATTCCTGCCAAAAAATATAATGATTGTGACTGATCAGATAATATATATACTTGCAGTTCTTGCATCCGGTACAACCGGATTTTTTCTCGGATGGTTAATCTTTGGATTTGCCCTTGCCGGGTTTTATGAATCAAACATGGTGCATTATGACGGGTTGATCCGGCCTTTCCGGCAAAGAAATATGGATTGATTTTTTAAATAATTTTCCGACCTTTGATAAAAACAAAACCATGAAAAACACACCCATAATGTTCATTATCGCATTTCTCTTCACCATGCAGGTAGCTGTTGCTCAAAGCAACCGGGGCGAATACCGGGTAACGAAGACTATTCCGGTTGGAGGGACGGGCGGGTGGGACTACCTTGCCGTTGATAATGCGACACAAAGATTGTTCGTCTCGCATGCAACATGCGTGGAGGTGGTTGATTTGCAGACCGACAAACTCATCGGGCAGATACCAAATACCCCGGGTGTTCACGGAATTGTCATGGTTCCCAGCTTGAACAAAGGTTTTATCTCAGCCGGCCGGCTTGATTCAGTCATCGTTTTCGACCTGAAAACACTGAAAATTATCGACAAGGTAAAAACAGGCATGAATCCTGATTTTATCCTCTACGATGCGTTCAGCAACCGGATCTTCACCTTCAATGGCAGCGGAAAATCAGTAACTGCCATCGATGCGAAGACCAACAGGGTTGTTGGCATGTTGCCGTTATCCGGCAAGCCGGAGGCGGCCGTGTCAAACGGAATCGGAAAAATTTTCTGCAACATCGAAGATAAATCGACCATCGTCAGGTTTGATGCCCTTGCCATGGAAATTGATGTCGAGTGGCCCCTCTCTCCCGGCAAAGAACCAACCGGGCTTGCCATAGACATGAGGAGTAACCGCCTTTTTTCGGCATGCAGTGAGTCAGGCCAGGTGGTCGTTATGGACGCTGCAAACGGTAAGATCGTTGCCTTTATTCCCATAGGTGAAGGATGCGACGGTGTTGTGTTTATTCCTGCCGACCGCAATGCAGTATCTTCGAATGGCGAAGGAACCCTTACAGTGATCCACCAGGACGGCCCGAATGACTACAGGGCCATCCAAACACTTGAAACACAAGCAGGTGCGCGTACCATTGCCTACGATGAAACAACAAAAAGAATTTACCTGCCGGTGGCGGAAGTGGCAATTGATAATGGTAAGCGCAGGGTGGTCGCGGGATCATTCAGGATAGTAGTGGTTTCAAAATAGTCATAGATGGTCGATATTACTTCCCTTTCATCCCGTCCCATCCCTGTGCGGTGATCGGGATCGATTTCCCGTCGGGGGTGATCATCATTTTCCCGTCTGAGGCGGGAGTCATGTGCCCGATGATGCTGATGCCGGCAACATCCTTGATCTTTTCGTAATCATCCTGTTTTACTGTAAAAAGCAGCTCGTAATCTTCGCCGCCGCTCAGGGCGGCGACACTCGGGATGATCTTATACTCTTTGGCCAGTTCGCGGGTATGTTCATCGATGGGGATTTTGCCCTCGAAAAGTTTGCATCCGACACCTGATTGCTTGCAGAGATGCAGGATCTCGGAGGCCAGCCCGTCGGAGATATCGATCATGGAGGTTGGCTTGATGCCGACACCCAGCAGAAGGTTGCGGATATCGGTGCGTGCTTCGGGCCTTAACTGGCGGCCGACCTGGTAGTCAAATCCTTCAAGTTCCGGCTGCATGTTCGGATCCACCTGGAACACCGATTTCTCGCGTTCAAGGATGAGCAGCCCGATGTAAGCGCTGCCCAGGTCGCCTGTTACACAAAGCAGATCGCCGGGCCTGGCGCCGCTGCGGTAGGCAACCTCCTCCTTTTTTGCTTCTCCAAGAATCGAAACAGAGATCATCAGCCCTTTGACATTCGAGCTGGTATCGCCACCAACGAGATCGACCTTGTATTTTTCACAGGCCATCAGAACACCCGCATACAGTTCATCGAGCGCCTCGGCCGAAAACCGGCTCGAAATGGCCAGGGAAACCGTCATCTGCTTTGGTATGCCGTTCATGGCGGCAATGTCGGAGATGTTCACCACAGCAGCCTTATAGCCGAGATGTTTGAACGGCATGTAGGTAAGGTCGAAATGGATCCCCTCGACCAGCAGGTCGGTTGACAGAAGCATCACCTTGTCGCCTGCATCGATCACTGCCGCATCATCTCCAATGCCTTTCAGCGTTTCCGGGTGATGGTGAATGACATTTTTCGTTAACCGGTCAATGAGGCCAAATTCCCCGAGTTCTGACAGGGAGGTTAGTTTGGGTGCGGCGGGGGTTGGCTTTTTATTTTTTTTTTCGTACATTTTGGCGAATCGTGAATCGTGAACCGTTAATGGTGGATGGCTTTTTGGGGCAAAATTACAATTTTAAATCAAAGGGAAATGGGTTTCAAGGAGCTTTTGACATACCTTTGATCCTGAAATCAGCAGTTAAAAAAATAGTATGATTCAAAAAACCCTGGAGAATTTAAAGATCGCAGCGTTGAACAAGATGCAGCTGTCAGCCATCGAATCGGCAAAAAAAGCGACCGACATTGTACTCCTTTCAGAAACAGGATCGGGCAAAACCCTGGCTTTCCTCCTGCCTGTTCTCAGCAGCCTGGCGCCTGACCTAACAGGCGTACAGGCCTTGATCCTGGTTCCTTCGCGCGAACTGGCCCTGCAAATCGAGCAGGTTTTCAAGCAGATGAACACCGGTTACAAGGTGAACTGCTTTTATGGCGGGCACGCCACCAAAACCGAAAGGAACAGCCTGGCACATCCGCCTGCCGTGCTTGTCGGAACACCGGGCCGGATCGCATACCATCTCCGTCACGACAACATTGATGCTGCAACCATCTGCACACTGGTACTTGATGAATTTGACAAATCCTTGGAATTTGGCTTTAAAGCGGAGATGTCGTTCGTTATATCGCAATTGACAGGTCTCCGCAAGCGCATCCTGACCTCGGCGACAAACATGAATGAGATTCCTGCCTTTACAGGAATAAAAAATCCGGTGGAGCTGAATTTTTTAAACAGCAGCACCCCCACAACGGCGGGTTTAAAAGTAAAATACCTGCAGGCGGATGATGCCGACAAGCTGAAAATCTTATTCTCGTTGATCTGCAAGCTTAATAATAAACCTGCACTGGTTTTCTGCAATCACCGGGAGGCGGTTGACCGGATCAGTGCCCTGCTGACCGACAAAGGGCTTGCGCATGGTGTTTTTCACGGGGGTTTGGAGCAGGCGGACCGTGAGCGGGCGCTCATAAAATTCAGGAACGGAAGCCACCCTGTGCTGGTTACGACCGACCTGGCCTCCCGCGGGCTCGATATTGCCGACGTGGCGGCGATCATACACTACCAGTTACCCGTTTCGCGTGACATTTTTACCCACAGGAACGGAAGAACCGCCAGGATGCATGCTGCCGGCACCGCTTATTTACTGCTGTCGGTCAAAGATCACATGCCGCCTTTCATTACCGAAAAACCGGAGGTTGAAAAAATACCGGAAAACAACATTTTGCCGGCAAAACCGATGTGGCGCACATTGTATATTGCAGCCGGCAAGAAGGAGAAGATCAATAAAATGGATATTGTCGGCACGCTGCTGCAGAAAGGAAAGCTGGCAAAGGAGGAGTTGGGACAGGTCGATGTGCTGGATCACGCATCTTATGCCGCCGTGCGCTGCAGCAAAATTCAAAAAGTGGTTGAATTGATCAAAAACG
This sequence comes from Bacteroidales bacterium, assembly GCA_038212325.1. Lineage (GTDB taxonomy): Bacteria > Bacteroidota > Bacteroidia > Bacteroidales > FEN-979 > CAIVAT01. The sequence goes on along the minus strand of JBBQUQ010000005.1, from coordinate 18,309 downwards.
AAAAGATAAAGAATAAAAAAGTGAAGATGGGAATTTCCGAATGAACTTTCCAACCGCCCAAATGCGTATCATAACCGGCAACGTGCCGGCAGCAGCGACCCTAATCGTTTAACACTCTAAAATGGCTACTTCTTCGCTTTCTTCTCTTTTTTCTCCAGCCTTTTTTCTTTCAGCGTTTTGGTGGGCTCCTTCTTGACCTCTTTTTTTTGATCCTGTCCTTTTGACATAACTTTGGTTGTTAAGGTTAATTCAATTGGTTTACTGTTCCTTAAAATGGCATTCCATCGCCGGAAGGCATCTCAAAGTATTCGGGTGGCGGTTCCTCTCCGGTGGGAACTGATTGCCCCGCGCCCTTTTTAACAATCTTCCAGGCTTTGGCTTCGGTATACCACCGGTTGTTGAACTCGCGGCTTTCAAGGTCGAAGGATACTTCGGCCTCTTCGCCTTCCGCCAGCCTGAACTGGTCGATCTTGTCGCCCCAAAGCGAAAAGCATATCTTTCTCGGAATCTGTGCCGAAGTTTCAATAATGAACTCCTGTTTTTTCCACGTTCCGTTCTTCCCTTCGCCCGACTGAAGCTGTATAATTTTAATGACCTTCCCTGTTATTTCCATGGTAATCAATTACTTTGAAAGCTATGCTTTGAATGAATTTTATCGAACGAAATTAACACAATTTGACAAACAAAATCCGATTGTTAATAATTCCTTTTATTTGATTATTTTTATCAACCATGAAACTCATCAATATGAAAAATGGTTGCATGTTTTTTGTAACTGTGACGGCCTTATGCCTGGATGCATTTGCGCAATCCCCCGTTATGCGCAGGGGCCTGTGCGGAAGAAATAACACAGCATCAACGGGTAAAAGGGCCGGTTCAGCGCAATCGCCGGCAGCTGATCTCAAACGGGTACAATCTTGACGGATTTTTCAGACCGTGAAGGAATATGCGAACGACGAATATGCGAATGACGAATATGCGAATGGCCCGCTCAACTTTTTTCTAAACAGGTATTGCAATGCCTGAATTGTTGTATCTTTGCCCGACATTGTGTCAGCCCTTCTATATTGGCACGAAAAATGGTAGATTTGTTCAAAAAAACTTATCAATGCAATCTGAATCAAACAAGATACTGGATGAAGTAACACAAGGTGATTACAAGTACGGCTTTGTCACGGATATCGAAACAGAATTTGCTCCTATCGGGCTTTCTGAAGATACCATCCGGTATATCTCCGCCAAAAAAAACGAACCCGGATTCATGCTGGAGTTCCGGATGAAAGCATACCGCCACTGGCTTACCATGTCGCAGCCCAAATGGGCCCACCTGAAGATCGACCCGATCAACTTCCAGAAAATCATCTTCTATGCGGCACCGAAGAAAAAGCAGGAACTGTCGAGCCTCGATGAGGTTGATCCCGAACTGCTTGCAACCTTCAACAAGCTCGGAATATCCCTCGATGAGCAGAAAAAGCTTGCCGGCGTGGCCGGGGTGGCGGTTGATGCCGTGATCGACAGCGTTTCGGTCAAAACAACCTTTTCCGAAACCCTTTCAAAGCACGGGATCATCTTTTGCTCATTCAGCGAAGCCGTACAGAACCATCCTGACCTGGTGAAGCAGTATATGGGATCGGTGGTTCCTTACACCGACAACTATTTTGCAGCGCTCAACTCCGCGGTATTCAGCGACGGATCCTTCTGCTTCATCCCGAAGGGGGTTCGCTGCCCCATGGAGCTTTCGACCTATTTCCGCATCAATGCCGCCAATACCGGGCAGTTTGAACGTACGCTCATCGTGGCTGAAGAGGGAGCCTATGTGAGCTACATGGAGGGCTGCACAGCGCCCCAGCGCGATGAGAACCAGCTTCATGCCGCCATCGTTGAGATCGTGGCCATGAAGGATGCGGAGGTTAAATATTCAACCGTGCAAAACTGGTACCCCGGCGATAAAAACGGGCTGGGCGGCATCTACAATTTCGTCACCAAGCGAGGCATTTGCAAGGGCAGCAGTTCCAAAATCAGCTGGACACAGGTTGAAACAGGATCGGCCATCACCTGGAAATACCCGAGCTGCATCCTGCTGGGCGATCATTCGGTGGGAGAGTTCTATTCCGTTGCAGTAACCAACAACCACCAGCAGGCCGATACCGGCACCAAGATGATGCACCTGGGCAGGAATACCCGGAGCACCATTATTTCCAAAGGGATCTCAGCCGGGAAAAGCAACAACTCTTACCGCGGACTGGTGCGGATTTCGAAGAATGCAGTCAATTCGCGCAACTACAGTCAGTGCGATTCGCTGCTGCTCGGAGCCAAATGCGGAGCGCATACCTATCCCTATATCCAGGTCGACAATAAATCATCGATCGTGGAGCATGAAGCAACCACCTCTAAAATTTCGGAAGATCAACTGTTTTATTGCCAGCAGCGCGGAATTTCGGCCGAAAGCGCCATAGGCCTGATCGTGAACGGATATGCAAAGGAGGTTTTAAAACAATTGCCGATGGAATTCGCCGTGGAAGCGCAAAAACTGCTGTCGATAAGCCTGGAGGGAAGCGTAGGCTGATGGGCATTTTGAATTTCAGATTTTTTATTTTACCAAGCTATGTTACTACAAATTAAAAACTTACATGCCGGGATCAACGGCAAGGAAATTCTCCGGGGGGTGAATCTGGAGGTGAACAAGGGCGAAGTGCATGCCATCATGGGACCGAACGGGACCGGGAAAAGCACGCTGGCTTCGGTCATAGCCGGACGGGAGGTGTTTGAGGTGACTGCCGGGGAGATCCTCTACAAGGGAAAAGACCTGCAGCAGCTTTCGGTTGAAGACCGTGCCCGCGAAGGCATATTCCTTGGCTTCCAGTACCCGGTGGAAATTCCGGGGGTGAGCATCACCAACTTTATGCGAACAGCGGTAAATGAGATCCGCAAGTTCAAAGGGCTTGATCCGCTGTCGGGAGGCGATTTTCTGCGCATGATGGAAGAGAAAAAACGGCTGGTTGAGATCACCTCCAACCTGACAAACCGCTCAGTGAATGAAGGTTTTTCAGGAGGCGAAAAGAAAAAGAACGAAATTTTCCAAATGGCGATGCTCGAGCCGATGCTGGCAATTCTCGATGAAACCGACTCAGGTCTCGACATCGACGCCCTGCGCATTGTTGCCAACGGCGTGAACAAGCTTCGCCGTCCCGACAACGCTTTCGTGGTGATCACCCATTACCAGCGGCTGCTCGACCATATCATTCCTGACTTTGTACATGTCTTATTCCAGGGAAAGATCGTTAAATCAGGAGGCAAAGAACTTGCGCTTGAGCTTGAAGAAAAGGGCTACGACTGGATCAAAAAAGAACAGGAGGCGTAATGCAAACCGACCTGAAAGAAACCATCACGCCGGAACGGTTTACCGGCCTGTTTAAAAAGAACAGGGACCTTCTTTATTCGCACGACACGCCCCGCCTGGCCGATATCAGAACGAATGCGATGGCATCCTTTGTGAAACTTGGTTTTCCGGATACCAGCATGGAGACCTGGCGCCTGACCGACCTGGAAGATAGTTTCAGCCGCGGATATGATTACCCACTTCGCCCGGCAGCAGATGTTGATGCCCAAAAAGTGTTCCGCTGCAACATACCCCACCTCGACACCGCGGTGATCGGGCTGCTGAACGGCTGGTATGTTTCCAAAGATGTTCCGCTGATGGAGCTTGGGAACGGGATCATCATGGGCAGCCTGGCTGAGGCGCGCATGAAATACCCCCAGCTTGTTGAGAAATACTTTGGCACCATGGCCGATGATGCAGCCGATGGCTTCACCGCACTGAACACGGCCTTTGCCCGCGACGGGGTCTTCATCTATGTGCCCGACAACGTGAAAAGCCCCAAGCCGGTGCAGCTCATCAATGTGATCCATCACGAGGAGAACATTTTTTTGCAGTCCCGCAACCTCATCGTGGTAGGCGCCAATGCAAAACTATCCCTGGTTCACTGCGATGATTCGTACAACCACCAGGCCAGTTTTTCAAACATTGTCACCGAGATCCATCTGGGCGAAAATGGCGTGATGGATCATTACAAGCTGCAGAATCTCAACAACAACAGCACGCTGATCAGTTCGGTATTTTTCAGGATGGAGGCTTCCGCCAGCCTTGAATCGCACTACATTTCCCTGAACGGCGGACTGCTGCGCAACAACATCAGGGTGCTTTTCAACGGCCCGCATGGGAATGCAACCATTTACGGCATCTACCTCATGGACCGCAAGCAGCATGTCGACAACCAGGTATTTGTTGATCATGCCTATCCGGGATGCACCAGCAGTGAAACCTTCAAGGGAATCCTCGATGAACAGGCCCACGCCATCTTCAACGGACATGTGCTTGTTCGCCGGGATGCCACGAAAACGGATGCCCGCCAGAGCAACAAGAATATTTTGTTGACAGATACAGCCCGTGTTAATTCCAAGCCTTTTATGGAGATTTACAATGACGATGTAAAATGTTCGCATGGCTCCACCACCGGGCAGCTTGACCAGGAATCGATGTTTTACCTGCGACAGCGCGGCATTGGCGAGGAGACTGCCCGAATGCTGCTGATGTTCGCCTTTGCCGATGAGATCGTGGCGAAAATCGCCATTCCGCAACTGCGCCAGCGCATCGAAGACATGGTGAAGAAGCGGCTGCAGGGCGAGCTCCAGATATGCGAGCAGTGCGTGCTGCATTGCAGTACACCGGAGCATCCGGTGGAGTTTCAGATCGATTTGGGCAAGATTTGAGGCGAATGACGAATATGGGAATGACGAATATGCGAATGACGAATAAATGAATCCGCCCGAGTTAACTTACCAGCAGCGCATCAGCGAATTCTCTGCCGAAATAGTCGCGTTGCGGAAACCGCTCCGCTGGATTCCCTGGTTGAGGCTATTCCTTTTTATCAGCACTGGTTTCTCGGTCTATTTTTCGGTCAAATTTCCGGGGGCACTCTTTGTGATCGGTGCGGTGACCTCTTTTTCCGGTTTTCTGGGCGCAGGATGGTATGATTATCGCCTGAAAAAGGAGATCATGAGGCTTGAATTTCTCATGCGGATCAACCAGCAGGAGATTGTGGCAGTGGGCGGCGATTATGCCGCCTTTGACCCCGGGAACAGGTTCGTGAACCAGGATCATCCCTACACCCACGACCTCGACATTTTCGGGGCGGGCTCTTTATTCCAGTATGTGAACCGTACATCCACCATTTTTGGCAGCGAAAAACTGGCGGATTATTTCAGCAATGCATTTGAGTACAGGGATGAAACGTTGAACCGTCAGCAGGCTGTCACAGAGCTCGCATCCAATATTGAGTTCAGGCAGCAACTTCAATTGATTTTCATCGAACAGGATACTTCCCGGAAGGATCTTGATAATTTGAAGGAATGGCTGGATGGCAGGGAATGGACGACCGGAATAAGGCAATTGAAAACCTTAATCTATATCCTCCCGTTGATTACGATTGGCTCCGTTGCGATGTCCATAGCCGGTATAGTGCCATACCAGGTGCCGGTTATGATGTTCCTTCTGCAGTCGGCCGTTGTTTATGGATTTGCACGCAAAAATATGGCTGTTCAGCAAACGGTTACTTCACAGGTTGAAATATTGCGAAAATATGCCACGGCTTTATCACTGGCCGAAGCAGCCCCTTTCACTTCGGCATTCAATAAAAAACTGCAACACAAGCTTAGGAGCGGAGTGCAGGTGATGCCTGGGCAGGCAATCAGGCGGCTTTCAAAACTTCTGAACATGATGGATTCGAACCTGAACCTGCTGGTATCGGTGATCATGAACGGTTTTTTCATGCTTAACATCCACCTCCTGTTCGCAGTGGAAAAGTGGCGGTTAACGTACCGCCGCCTGGTTCCGGAGTGGTTTGCGGTGCTGGCAGAGCTGGATGCCCTTGCGAGCCTTGGAACCTATTCATTCAACAACCCTCGGTACATTTACCCTGTGCCGGCAGGGGAGGGGTTCCAATTGATTGCCGAAAGCCTTGGCCATCCCCTTATTCCCGAGGAAAGCTGCGTTACCAATGATGTTGAGATCATGGGGTGGAACCAGTTTCGCATCATTACCGGTGCAAACATGTCGGGCAAGAGCACCTTCCTGCGCACCATCGGAACCAACCTGCTGCTGGCCATGATGGGGGCGCCTGTTTTTGCAAAGAAGCTAATTTATTATCCAATTGAAATTCACAGCAGTATCCGCACAAACGACTCATTGGCGAAGCGGGAATCCTATTTTTATGCGGAGCTCAGGCGGCTGAAGGAGATCATTGCCGAACTTGAAAGCGGGAAGGAAAAACTGATCCTGCTTGATGAGATATTGAAAGGGACCAATTCGTCGGACAAGCAAACGGGATCGATCGCCCTGATCAGGCAGCTTATGAAATACAGGCTTGCAGGGCTCTTTGCCACCCACGACCTGGCCCTGGGAGAACTGGTCGACCATTACCCCGACAATATCCGGAATCTCTGTTTTGAGATCCGGATCACCGGCGACCTGATGGAAATTGACTACAAACTCTCGCCGGGCGTTTGCCGAAACCTGAATGCCTCGTTCCTGATGAAGAATATGGGGATCATTATTTAACAACCAGCACAGGAGACCCGAACCCGATTTTTCCGAGGGCTTCCAGTTGCGTTTTTGCATCTCCGGCAATCACATAATACATCTTCGACGGATCGATGTACTTCTGTGCAAGCGCCTTCACCTGTTCGATACTCATATTCCGGATCGTGGTCTGTTCTCCCTTAACGTAATCGACGGGTAATCCATACAGGCTGATGTCGCTGAGCATTCCGATTTTTGCCCCGAGGGTTTCAAACTGCCTGGCATACCCTTTTATCAGGGAGTTGCGCGTAAACTCAAGGTCTTCTTTCTTGAATTCGGATCCGTACCGTGCCATCAGGTCTTTGAAAATTTCGACCGACTCTTCGGTGGCCGACGAACGAACACTCGCATTGGCTACGAACGTTCCGGGAATGATGCCCCCTGTAAAATTGGTGCGAGCGCCATAGGTGAACCCCTTTTCCTCACGCAAAACCAGGTTTACGTTGCCATTGAATGAGCCGCCCAGCTTGTAGTTCATAACGGTGGCAGGAAAATAGTCCTTGTCTTGCCTGGCAAGTGCGATGCACCCGATATTGATCACCGATTGCTTGGCGCCGGGAACATCGACGAAGTAAATTGCTGACTTCTGCAAAGGAGCGGGCAGGTCGTACGACGGGAAAACCACCTCTTTCGCTTTCCATGCTTTGACAAGCGGCTGCAGGGAGGCTGTTATCTTGTCTTTTGTGATGCTTCCTGCAACCAGGAAGGAGGCCACTGATGGGGAAAACGCCTTTGTATAAAATGCTTTGAGATCGTCAAGGGTAATGGCGGCGATCGATTCCTCTGTTCCCGAAATGTCGGTGGAAAAAATGTGGTTTTTGCCATAGATCAGCTCATAAAACTGATTCCTGCCAAGGATTGCCGGATTGGCTTTCTGCCGTTTCACCATGTTGAGCAAACGGGTTTTAGCCATTTCAAATTCTGCAGTGTCCCACCGCGGCTCCAGCAGAATTTCAATTGCAAGGGCAAGCACCTGGTCGTAATTTCTCGTTAAAGTATTGGCCGAAAGCGTGATGGAGTTACTTGAAGCATTCAGGTAGATGGAAGCCCCAAGCCTTTCAATCTCTTCTTCGAGCACCAGGGGGGTTTTATTCCGTGTACCCTCCATCATCAATTCGCAAACAAGGTTGGCCACACCGGGTTTTTGAAGGGGGTCGAGGAAGTGGCCACCTTTCATTCTCAATGCAAACTGAACCAGCGGAAGTTCATCCTGTTCAATTCCGTATACCTGCAACCCGTTTGGCATCGAAGCGGTCCATGCTGCCGGAAGGCTGAGCACCGGGTCGGGACCATCGGCAGGCATGACAGAACGATCGACCAGCGTGGGCGTTTTAACAATAACCTCCTCTGTTTTATCTTTTATTTCGACCTGCGTGGCATCCGTTATGCTCTCTTCCTCCACTGCAGCCTTTTCCGAGCCGTCAACGATCATGCTGAGCTGCCCTTTTGGAACAAAACTCGTTACCAGGAAGGGTTTATCCTTGATATATCTGGCGTAAACACGTAAAATATCTGATTTGGTCACCGCTTTCAGCTTCTCGATGTCGGTTCTGTAATAGCCGGGATCTCCCTTGTCTTCATTATATCCGGCGAGCTGGTAAGATTTTCCGAGGATACTGCTGATTCCGTTGTAGAAATCGGTCTCCTGGCTTGCCTTGATGCGCTCCACGTCCTCGTCGGTGAAGCCATCCTTCTCAAACATGGCAAACGCCTCAAAAACACTCTGCTCGATATCGTTCAGGCTTACACCTTCGTTGGCAGTTGCGCTGATGGTAAAGGTTCCTGCAATCTCCTGCGATCCGTTGTAAGCATACTGGCTGGAGGATAGCTTTTTGTCTTTTTCGAGGATAATGTACAGCGGAGCTTTCTTCCCGTGCGAAAGCAGCTGGCCAAGGTAGTCGAGTGGATATGAATCGTCATTGTAGGCCTCTGCCGTAGGCCAGATCATTTTAATCTGAGATGCTTTTGCAAAGTTGTCTTCATGGTATATCTTTTTTGTTCGGTCGAGGGTTACCGGGATGGGTTTGGGGTCGGTAACATCCTTGCCACGCCTGATCTCGCCGAAATACTTTTCAATTAGCTTTTTCGCGGTTTTCACATCAAAATCGCCGGCCAGCACCAAGGTTGCGTTGTTCGGCAGGTAGTAATTTCCATGAAAGGCTTTCACATCCGGGACGGTCGCATTTTTCAGGTCCGACATTTCGCCGATTACGGTCCAACTGTATGGATGGCCCTTGGGGTAGAGGCTGGTGGCGATGACCCAGTTGGTGAACCCGTATGGCTGGTTGTCGACAGACTGCCTCTTTTCATTTTGAACAACATTTTGCTGGTTGTTGAATGCCTTGTCGGTTACGGTATTGATCATGTAGCCCATCCTGTCAGATTCCACCCAAAGGATTTTCTCCAGTGCATTTTTCGGCACGATTTCATAATAGGTTGTCGCATCGTTGCTGGTGCCTCCGTTGAGGGTGCCTCCGGCATTCTGGATGATCTTGAAAAACTGGTCTTCGCCTACATTTTCCGACCGCTGGAACATCATGTGCTCAAAGAGATGGGCAAACCCGGTGCGGCCTTCCACTTCACGGTTCGACCCCACGTGGTATTGGATGGCGAGGGCCACAATCGGATCCGACCGATCGATGTGCAGGATCACATCAAGTCCGTTGGACAAGGTGTATTTTTCGAATTCAATTTTCAGTCCGGCATTTTGCTGGGCAAATGCAGGGGCTGAAAGAATAATGACAGCAAGTAACAGAAAGAACAGTTTTTTCATGGTCATGGCAGTTTTTATGCGTTGAATTTGCCGATAAAACTACGAAAATATTCATTGCCGCCGAAGTCGTGCCTTTATTTATTCCTGCGGGGTTTTCAGTTCTGTCAGCAGTAACTTTTGTACTTTTGTGATTTAAACCAAAATCATGATGTTTAACATCGACAAGATACGGGCTGACTTCCCGATCCTGCACCAGCAGATTTACAAACGGCCCCTGGTATATTTCGACAATGCTGCTTCGACCCAGAAACCTCGGCAGGTCATTGATGCCATCAGGCAATACTATGAGCACGACAACTGCAACATTCACCGCGGGGTGCATTACCTGAGCGTGAAAGCCACCGAGGCATACGAAGAGGCGCGGAAAGAGATCAGGGAGTTCATCAACGCGAAAAGCACCCATGAGATCATCTTTACAAAAGGGGCAACAGAGTCGTTGAACCTGGTGGCTTCTTCCTTTGGAAAACGCTATGTTCATGCGGGCGACGAGGTGATCACCAGCATCATGGAACACCATTCCAACTTTGTGCCTTGGCAGCAGATGTGCCTGGAACGCGGGGCCAACCTGCGTGTGCTGGGGATCAATGAACTGGGCGAACTGAACCTCGACGAGTTGCAGGGCCTGTTAAGCCCGAAGACCCGCATGATCGCGATTACCCATGTTTCGAATGTGCTTGGAACCATCAACCCGGTGAAGGAGATCATTGCGCTGGCGCACCGTCGCGGCATACCGGTACTGCTCGACGGAGCCCAGGGAGTTTCGCACCTGCCTGTGGATGTGCAGGATCTCGATTGCGACTTTTATTGCTTCTCGGGGCATAAAATGTATGCCCCCATGGGCACAGGGGTGCTGTATGGCAAAGAGCAGTATCTTGATGAAATGCCTCCATACCAGCTTGGCGGAGAGATGATTAAGGATGTTTATCTCGATCATACAACCTATAACGAGCTGCCATTCAAATTTGAAGCGGGAACGCCCAATGTTGAGGGGGTAGCCGGTCTCAGAGCGGCGGTTGCCTATCTGCGGGAACTAGGGATGGAGAACATTGCAGCGTATGAGGAGTGCCTGCTGAAATATGCCACCGAAAAATTGTCGGAAGTGAGCGGAATTAAATACTTTGGAACTTCCCCACATAAAGCAAGCCTGATCTCATTTCTCATCGGCGAGGTTCATCCCTATGATGCCGGGATGATCATCGACAAAATGGGCATTGCCCTTCGCACCGGTCACCATTGCGCCATGCCGCTGATGGATTTTCTTAAAATACCGGGAACGGTGCGTGCCTCGTTTGCGTTTTACAACACTTTTGAGGAGATTGATCAGATGGTTTCGGCCATACAAAAAGCAAAGGAAATGCTTTCGTGAACGATGGAGGGATCCCGGTGAGGTGCTGATGCGCCTCCAGCCGTGATTTTCCGCGCGTCTCTGCCATGGTGATCACCTGTTTTGTTTCCGACCGCTTTTCGTTCAGGATCTCCGCGATGCGCGATTCAATGTCATTCAGGATATCCTCCCATCCTTCCTCCATGCCAAAGTGCTTCTACAGGATTTCAAGATATTGGCTCAGCGAGAGGTATGCGTCTTCGTCAATATGGAAAACGATGCCGCCCAGGTTGATTGTCAGTGTTTTTTTCATGGATGTTGGATATTGAAATTGTATGGGGGTTTAGAATTTTATGTGTTTTGTAATTTGCATTTTGCAATTTTCAATTTGCATTTTTCCCAATTATCTTCTCCACCGACCCAAGCAGATCCTGCGGTGGGCCGCCTGTTTGCCCGTTCACCATTTTCCTTACCTTTGCCCAAAACTACAGCACCCCATGACCATTCCCGAAACCGAATCCCGGATAATCAGCGAGTTCGCCATGTTCGACGACTGGCTCGATAAATACAATTACCTGATTGAACTGGGAAAAACCTTGCCGGTCATCGACGAACAATATAAAACAGACCAGTACCTCATCACTGGTTGCCAGTCGAAGGTATGGCTTCATGCAACGTTAAAGGAAGGAATGGTCATCTTCACCGGCGACAGCGATGCGATCATCACCAAAGGGATTGTCAGCCTGTTGATCAGGGTGCTGTCAGATCAAACGCCCGATGCCATCATCCAGGCAAAACTAGGGTTCATCGACGAAATCGGCCTCCAGGAGCACCTTTCGCCTACCCGCAGCAATGGCCTTACCTCCATGGTCAGGCAGATGAAACTGTACGCTACGGTGTTTAAATTAAAGGGGTGACCCGGGTCTGTCGGCTTACATCTCGTAAACCGCCTTAAACACCTGCGAAAACTCCTCGATGCTCGTGGTGGTTGTATTTGTAGGTGTGCGCTTTGCATCGCCCAGGGCACGGCCTTCATTCATCGCTTTAATGAACTCAAGCAGTTTGTTCACAACGCTTTCTCCCATTCCCATTTGGAGCATTGCCTGTTTTCCCTCGTCATAGCTTGCCGCGAAATACTGCAGGTCGGGCTTGCCGATGGCATGGCCGTATATTGAGGCGATCTCCCGGTATGATACATCGCGCTGTCCGAGCACATAGTCGACACTCTTCCCGGTAAAGGAGAGATCGAGCAGGTAGCGCAGGGCGACTGAAGCGATATCCCGGGTCGCAACCATCGGAATTTTCAGGTCAGCAAGCACGGGTGAACCCATGGCCCCCATGAACTTAATTGCTCCGACCTGCATGAGAGTATTTTCCATGAAGTAACCCGCTCTCAGGTACATGGCATTCAGTTCGCCGATCGTGTTGAAAATGGCTTCCGTTTTCTGCAGGCCCTGCACCACGCCGGTCCCTTCGGGAAGGTGTGCGCCCACGCTGCTCAGCAATACAGCATATTTCACGCCGGCGGCTTTGAACCCATCTGCAATAGCAGTTGCGTGCTGTACCTGTGAAACAGTATAGTCGGGCGCCGCCGCATCGAACGGGATCATGGCATATACCGCATCGGCGCCGGCAAAGGCCTTCTTTAACAGTTCGAGGTCGCTGGTGTCGCCCAGGAACAATTCTGCCCCTTTGTCGGTTAACTCCTTTGCCTTTTCCGCGCTGCGGCTGATGATCCGTACATGGTGACCTTTTTCAAGCAGGCCCATCGCTATTGGTTTTCCGGTATGCCCTGTTGCCCCGGTTACGACGTATGTTTTCATAGTTGGTTGTTTTAAGGTGGATAATAATTGTTTTACTTCTTCAGCATCTTAAACGCATGCCCCCATTCATTCCTGGTAAACCCGGGGATACACCATAAGATGCAGAGTGGTTCGATGGCCCGCGCAGCCTCTGCGGCGCCCATATCTTCTGTTTCCCAGCCAAACAGGTCAAGGATTGCCGTTACCTCTTTCCGTGCTTCGGGGTCATTGCCGCAGATGAACATGGTTGGCTTGACCCCGTCAAAATCGGGGTCGATCATGAAATGGTTCCCCACGCTGTTGAAGGCTTTGACAAACCTCGCGTCCGGAAAGGCCGATTGCAGCCGTTCCATCTGTGAATCGCCGAGGCTGGTGTAATATTGCAGCACCCCATTTACTGGCGCCGCGTCGGCGATGGGGTTTGTGGTATCGATCAAGATTTTCCCGTTAAGATTTGATTTTCCTGACATCTGCAGGACCGAGTTGGCCATGGTTCCCTTGACAGCGAGTATAATTATTTCGCCAAATGCGGCAGCATCGCTGAAACTTCCCACTTTGCCTCCGCCCTGCTTCTGCCACGCCGTAAGCTTTGTGGCATCTCGGGTGCCCAGCATTACATCATATCCATATTTCAGGAACCCGCTGCCCAGCACCTGGGCAACAACGCCTGAGCCTATAATTCCGATTTTTGGTTTCATGGTTGTTTGTTTTTAGGAGTTGAGGTTAATTTAAAAGGGCGGCCAGGCGCAGGCTTGTCCGCTTGTCTGCCTGAATGCCTGTTCAGTTGTTCCTTAACCAATTTCACCACCGAAAACCTCGAAATGTCCAGCAGCTTATGGCTTAGCAAATAGGCAATTACGCGCTTTTCGATTCCGTGATGGAGCGGGAGGAGGATGGCGATCAGAAATATTTTGATCAGCAGCACTTTCCAGGGCTCTCCGTGCGTAAGCTCATGGATTTGCTGATCTGCAAGCAAAATAATGAACTCGAACAGGAAAATGAAGGAGAAGAACCCAAGTGTGCGGATGATCCATTCATGAACCTTAAAGCTGCCAAGCATGATCAGGATGATGAATACTGTCAGGATTCCTATGGTTATTGCGGTATATTGCAGGTAGTGCCTCCGGCTGGTCAGTTGTTTTTCCTGTTCGGCGGCCAGCTCTCTCTGCCGGGTTTCATGGTCTATTTCAATGATCAGCAACTGGTCTTTTTTCGACATGCTATTGACACTGTCGTTCAGCACTTTGTTCTCCTCCGAGTACCTGTAGGCATTTTTATAGTCACCCTTTTCTGCATAAATATCTTCAAGTTGCCGCGATGCGCCAAGCATGTATTCAATGTACGAAGCCGACGTGGCCAGTTCGAGCGACTTTAAAAATTTTTCAATGGATTTCTCCTTCTGTCCCTGGCGGGCCAGGAATTGTCCGAAACGGTTGTAAAAGTTCGACCGGAGGATTATATTGGGATCGCCTTGCAGGATCGTTTCTGCCTTGTTGAAATAATACAAGGCTGAATCGGGCCTGTTCCCCTCTTCGCAAAAGTACGCCTTGAGTCTGAAATAGAGGCCGGGATTTACGGTGGCCAGCCTGGCAAGTTCACCCGGAAACCGTTTGTAATAAAGATCATGAAGCAACCCGATCTTATCGGCTTCGATATAGTGTGTGCGCATCAGTGCGATTTCATAATTCAACAGGCGGCCGGCTTTGTTGCGCACAGCAAAGCTGAGAATATGGTGCATGTTGCTTTCATACATCTCGTTGTTGTTCGAATTGAGGTCGATCACCTGCAAATCGTACTCTATCCACATCAGTGCAACGGAATCAAACGGCTTGCTGCTCCTGGCGAGCTCCCGCTCCAGCAGCTTGTAACGGGTCGCCTTGCTGTAGAGCTTGCTGAGGTTGTAAAATCCGGATAAGCGTGCATAACATTCGCCCTGCAGCGTTCTGTCCTTGATGCGGTCGGCCAGGCTCAGCGCGTTGAGATAATTCCTGAAGGCTTCGATTTTTTGATTTTTTCCCTCCAGGCTTTGTCCGATGCACAGGTAACTCTCTGCTTTCATGCTGTTGTTTTCGGAGGTGCCGGCGATGGACAGTAACTTGTAACTGTAAGAGAGCGCCATGTCGAAATCATATCCTTCCAGGTATACCGAGGCAATGTTTTTATAGTTACGGAATGCAGCCTTCGGGTTATTGGCTGTTCCGGCGATTTGTTCAGCTTTCAAGGCGTAGTCCAATGCTTTCGGGTAATGCGTATGCAGATCGTTTGACTCGAGGTACCTGTTGTAAGCGAGGAGGAGCATCTCCGGCCGGTGGCTGTTTTCAGCGATCTGAACGGCCAGGTCACTGACGCTGTCGGCCAGGCTGTTGTTGCCCAGGTAGTCATGGTAATAGTATGCAATGCTTGAAAGCCGTTCGATCCTCAGGCTGTCATTGCCTGCAGCACTGTATTCCTTCCATAACTTTGCAGGCTGTTTCAACAGACCGGGTTCACAGCGCAATCCGCATAAGGGGGAAACCAGAAGCAGCAGGAATAGAATCCCCGGGGCAATGCTGTTCTTGCAGGGCTTCAGACAGATGCTGTTATCAGGATGATCATGCACCATAACAGGAATAAAAATAAATAGGCTGAATAATTATAAACATTTATCTTTGAGCAAAATTACTGATTAATTTAATATCATTCTAAATAATGAAACCATGAAAACAAAGAATTATTTCGTTGCTTCGGTGATCTTTTTAACCGGCCTGTTTTCCGGAATTTCAATCATTGGGATGTATTCCTTTACCGGTGCGCCGTCATCACCGCCGGCTGCGGGCAAAAACACCCCGGTCTCCGCCGCGGAGGCGCATACCTGTTTCGTAAGTTATATGGCTGATGCCGTTCCCATGAACGCCGTCATCAAGGGGTTTACCCTCGATAAGGCCCAACTGGATGCCATGAATGCCATTTCCAAAGAAAATGCCGACCTGGCGGGCTTTCGGATTTATATGGGAAAAGATGCTTCTGCCAAAAGGATTGGCATTGTGGTGGGGGTCGACAATACCGGCAAAGATGCCATAAAGAACACCATATTCAGCACCGACTCCCGGCAGCTGAGTCCCTGCCCGGTGGTTTGTGATGTGTCGAGCCCGATCGTACTTGATAAATAGCAGAAATCGCAAATCGCAAATTCAGAATAACCGTATCTTTGCAAAAAAATCCCGTGGAATCCACCAATCACATTCACCATACCCCGTTTGAGGCAAAAGTCATCGCAGCCCTCCGTTCGGTCTTTGATCCGGAAATCCCGGTGAACATCTATGACCTTGGATTGATCTATCAACTGAAGATCAATGAGCAAACCAGCGATGTCGACATCCTGATGACCCTCACCTCACCCAACTGCCCGGTGGCTGAAGACATGCCCATGCAAGTGCAGGAGGCAGTTCAGCTGGTTGAAGGTGTGGGGGCTGTGAAGGTTGAGTTGACTTTTGAACCGCCCTGGGATAAGGATATGCTATCAGAAGCTGCCCTCCTTGATCTGGGCTTACTATAATATCATGGACGATGACTCCGCTTACGTTACTCTTGTTAAACAAAATTAACCTTCCGCAGGATCTTAAAAAACTGAAGCTGGATGAGCTTCCCGGGCTTTGTGGAGAGATCAGGCAGTTCATCATCGAGGTAATGGCCGTGAATCCTGGACACCTTGGCGCCAGCCTTGGCGCTGTGGAACTTGCTGTAGCCCTGCAATATGTTTACGACACCCCTTCCGACAAGATAATCTGGGACGTTGGCCACCAGGCCTATGCACATAAAATTCTGACCGGCAGGAAAGACCGCTTTGCCACCATCCGCACCTATAAGGGGATCAGCGGCTTTCCCAAGATGGCGGAAAGCGAATATGATGCCTTCGGCGTGGGCCATTCGTCCACCTCTGTGTCAGCCGCACTTGGAATGGCTGTTGCCGCAAAGCTAAGCGGTCAAACCAACCGGCATCATGTGGCTGTGATAGGCGATGGTGCCATGACCGGAGGAATGGCTATGGAGGCGCTCAACAATGCCGGGGTTTCGAATGCAAACCTCATGGTGATCCTCAATGACAACCAGATAGCCATCGATAAAAATGTTGGCGCCATCAAGGATTACCTGGCCGACATCGTCACCTCCAGAACTTATAACAAATTTCGCGATAAGGTTTGGCTTGCCATGGGCGGGGGCACCAAATATGGTAAAAACTCCCGTGCCATTGTCAAGCAGTTGGGCAACGCCGTGAAGACGACCCTTCTCAAGAGCGGCAATCTTTTCGAAGCCTTTAATTTCAGGTATTTCGGCCCGGTGGATGGAAATGATGTGATCCGCATGGTGAAGTTGCTCAAAGACATGAACGACATCAAAGGCCCGAAACTCCTGCATGTGCACACGGTAAAGGGCAAAGGGTTCGAAAAGGCTGAGAAGGACCAAACCGTGTACCATGCGCCAGGCCTGTTCGACAAGAATACAGGCACCATCAGGGAAGATCATTGCCAGGGGCTTGCCCCGAAATACCAGACGGTTTTCGGGCGCACCATCCTTGAGCTGGCAGAGGCGAACCCTAAAATTGTGGGGATCACGCCCGCCATGGTATCGGGGTGTTCGCTCAACCTGATGATGGCCAAAATGCCCGACCGCACGTTCGATGTGGGAATTGCCGAACAGCATGCGGTGACCTTCAGCGCCGGCATGGCCGCTTCGGGCTTTGTTCCCTTCTGCAATATATATTCCACTTTCATGCAACGCGGATACGACCAGGTGATACACGATGTCGCCCTGCAGAAGCTGAATGTTGTGCTCT
Source organism: Bacteroidales bacterium (assembly GCA_038212325.1). GTDB lineage: Bacteria > Bacteroidota > Bacteroidia > Bacteroidales > FEN-979 > CAIVAT01. The sequence goes on along the minus strand of JBBQUQ010000005.1, from coordinate 960 downwards.
GCCTCGACCGGGGCGGGTTGGTAGGCGAAGACGGGGCCACCCATCACGGCGCCTACGACCTGGCCTACCTGAGGTGCATTCCCAATTTGATCGTGGCCTCTCCGATGAATGAAGAGGAGTTGCGCAATATGATGTTTACGGCACAATTGAACGACATGGGCCCCTTTGCGATCCGCTACCCGAAAGGCCGCGGGGTGATGCCGAAGTGGAAAACGCCCATGGTGGCTGTTGTTCCGGGCAAGGGAAGGATGATCCGCGACGGAAAAGATGCGGCCATCATCACCCTGGGCCACGTAGGCAATTATGCCGTTGAAGCATGCGCTGAACTTGAGAAAAAAGGGCATTCAGTGGCCCATTACGACCTGCGTTATCTCAAACCTCTCGATACGGAGTTACTGCACCGGGTTTTCACAAAATTCAACAAGGTCATCACCGTCGAAGATGGTTCGGTTATGGGCGGCATGGGCTCTGCCGTGCTCGAATTCATGGCCGACCATGGCTATTCGGCAACGGTGGTGCGCCTGGGTATTCCCGACCGGTTTGTCGAACAGGGATCGGTGGCAGAGCTTCACCACGAATGCGGGTTCGACACGGAGGGGATTTTACGCAGTGTGATGGAGGTAATTTAGTTACATAGTCACATTTTCAGGTTCCGTCTTGGGCTTATTCTCCATGGTCTTCAATCCGACATAGGCACCCGAACTGATTCCCATCAGCCCAAGCAGGCTCTCATCGAGTTGCGGGATCTGCTGAAACCGGATAACGCTGGCCACAAAAATAATTCCCATGATCGCCGTCCACATGAACATCTGTGCGCGGTGAACGCTGTAGCCCAGGTCATCTTTCAGAATGTCTTCAAAAAAAGATACGGAACGGGGCATGGGTGTGTTTTTCGCCTTTTCCCTCACATCAACGAGCCGGGCTCCTGCCGTGGTGAGCGCGCTTACCGAAAGCAGGATC